>JAGQQP010000341.1 GCA_020426085.1 Planctomycetaceae bacterium
AAATTTAATGGGGAAATCACCCCATTTCACGAAAAGAATTATGAAATACTTTCATTTAAGTTCGAAACAATGAAACTTTTTGTTTGGCTGACTGCTTCAAGCGCGTTTGCTCGACCGTTTTTTAATAATGTAAGACCCTATGTGAATAACGGCCAGAAAGTATCGTGACTGCCGGGGAATGTCAGGTGGATACAAAAATATAGGAAGTAGATGATCACTTGCTGGGTTTGGGTCAGGCTCCGAGGTAAACAAAAGACGGCAGGGGCAATTGATCGCATCCTGCCCCCTTGAAAGACTGGGCGGCGCTGTATCTGGCTTGCACAGTCAATTTTGTTTTCTGAACATCATCAGACTCTTGCCAGCTGCGGGGAGTTACTCTTCGGACTGAGAATCGACAGTTGCAGATCTTCCGCGCTGAGGGGCTTGGAAAAGAAATAGCCTTGTCCGTATTTGCATCCTAATTTCCGCAAGAGCGCCAGTTGTTCCGGGGTTTCAATGCCTTCGGCGATCACTTCCAGACCAAGTTGATCTGCCAGAATGATCAAGGCCTGGATCAGCATCACTTCACGACTTCGCTTTGATTTCTTGATGAATTCCTTATCCAGCTTGAGTACGTCGATCGGGAAATCACAGAGGCATGACAAAGATGAATATCCCGTACCAAAATCGTCTACATCGATATGCACTCCCAGATTATTCAGTTGATTAAGCGTCTGGATTGAAGTCTGGCTGTCGTACATGATAATGCTTTCGGTGACTTCAAGATGGAGGCATTCCGGCGGGATCGCATAATTCTGAATCGCTTGTTCAACTACCGCAACCAGGGTTGGGTGCTCTAACTGTTTGCGGGAGACATTCACATGCAGATTCGCAGGCGCGTGCTCTCCCAATGACTTTCGCCACTCTCCGAATTGACGGCACGCCGCATCAATCACAAAATTTCCGATTGGAATGATCATGCCTATCTCTTCCGCAGTAGGAATGAATTCAGCGGGGTAAATGAGACCGGTCTCCGGGTGAAACCAGCGGATGAGTACCTCAACCCCTTTCAACGCACCCGATTCCAGCTCAACGATCGGTTGATAAAAGAGTGTGAGTTCATCGCGTGAAATTACATCCCGTAATTGGTTTTCAATATAAAGACGCTTCTGGGCTTTATCGCGAAGCACATGATCAAAAACGACAGGACTGCCCATTTTGGCAGCCTTTGCTTCATACATGGCGAGGTCGGCACTGCTGATCATTTCACTTGCAGTCTCCGAGAAATGTTCGCTGGTCACGATACCGATACTGGCCTCAGAGTAAATTGTATGGCCACATAATTCATATGGCTGCGAAAAAGTTTCCATCAGCCGATCTGCGACGAGAGTCGCATCCTGGGGAGAAGCAAGATTATCGAGCAACACAACAAACTCATCACCGCCCAGTCGCGCTGCCTGGATTGAGTCCGACACACGTACTGCCTTACGCAAACGGTGAGAGATCTCCTGTAACAGTTTGTCTCCCAGTTCATGACCGAGGCTGTCATTGATTAGTTTAAAACGGTCAATATCTATGAAAAGTAAAGCAAAGTGATTACCTGTCTTGCGGTTGATTGTATTCTGGATGGAATTCAGGATCGAGGCCCGGTTGGGAAGTCCGGTCAATGGATCATGGTGAGCAAGTCTCTCCAAGTGCTGCACGATCCACTTTTGCTCACTGATATCAATCCGCAGGGCCAGGTATCCGTCCAGTTTTCCCTGATTGTTGTACATGGGGACAATCGTTGTATCCACCCAATACAATGTTCCATCTTTGGCCTGATTACAAATTTCGCCGTGCCAGGTCAAACCTCTGGCAATCGTGCGATACATATCGCGGAAGAATTCGGTCGTATGTTCTGTCGAACGGAGTATACGGTGATTCTGGCCGATTAACTCTTCGCGGGTGTAACCGGAAATATGACAAAAATTATCGTTGACTTCGAGAATTCTTCCCTGGACGTCAGTAATTGCGACGATCCCTGCTTCATTCACTGCATCGCGAAAGGCGTGTGAACAAGCTACTCCAGAATTGATCAATTCAGTTTCGAATTCAGTGTTAATCGTAGTCACTTTTTTGCGCCCTTATTTTGTTTGCTTGATTTACTTACTGCGGTAAGAGATTTCGTCCGGTCGATTTCTCGTTACTTTGATTGTGCGGGTAATCAAGAGTGATTTTGTTATCTTCGCACTTGAAGGAATTCGTTTTTCAAGTACGAGATAAGCCTAACTCGGAATACAAAAACAAATCATAAAAAGTAGATATGAGTAGAAAATTCCTTTAGAAACAGGGGTTTTTGTATCGGGCCTTGCGAATTGTAGGGCTTAAATAAGACGAGTGCTTATAAAAAACTGGGGAATATCCACACCATCAAATGTCATTTCAAGAGCGGAAAATATGAATAGTCGACAGAGAAAAACTGCGAGTCACCGCTCTTGATTTCTGCTGCGAGTGGTAAAAGACGCATCCAGGTTCCGGGACATAAAAAGGCGCCATAGCGATCAGAGCTTTTAAAGTTTCCTTAAAACTTCAGCAGTCCTGCCCTCCTTTACGTCTTCCGAAAGACACGACTGAGTATGGTCACTACGGAAGAATGAAATGTTCCAGGAATCCTTACTGATGCGGAAGTCAAGCTGGGGGATGAGTGGTATCAGCTCGTCTCCCTGAACGGCATTGGAGCCTCCGAGATCGTCGATTTCAGTAAGCAGACCTACGACGACAAATGGCAGAAACGGTTCGAAGAGGACCTCGTCGAACTCCTGACCCGCATGGGCCATCCCCCTGCAGATAGCGTGTCGCTGGAAGTCCAGTCGCTGGATTCAGCTGCGAAACAGACGCTGAAAGAGGTCCCCATGACCTACGAAAACCGCCGCGCCATTCGCAACGCCGCCCGAGAGCGGGAGGAGGGGAAGCCGTGAGGTTGGGGCCGGCTGCGATCCGCGAACGATGTAAAACGCAAAAAAGATTGTTCGTGGTAGATTGAAACGGGTATCATGAACAGAGCCGGTTTGGATCAGGGCATGCCGGGTGGCACAGTTGGCTTGCCCAACTGTGAATGTATTCCAGTAACGTTTTTCGCCTGAACCAATCGATGGGAGATCAGATGTTGAAAAAACATTCCTTTTCGAAATACGGAAACAGCTTACTGCTGGTGTTCGTATCACTCATCCTGCTGTTGAATCTGAATGAGCTTAGATCGAATGCGTTCAAAATTCCTGACTCCCTCCCTGAAGACATGCTGGGGTCAAGCTATCTGCCTGAAGATGATTCCGCATGGATTACCAGCCTGCCTGAGGATCAAAGAATACTCTATACCGAAAAACCATATTTCTTGCCTGGGGGGCTCAGTGACTGGGAGCGATTACGTCATTTAGAAGAACACAAGATCGAGTCCATCCGCATCCTGATACCTGAGTGTGCTGATGTGATGATCAAAGATCCGAAAGACTGTAAAAAGTTTTCTCTGGCACTCCAACCCAGATATATTTTACGAAAAGTCGCTTCTGACGTGGGAAGAAGCCACGGCGGTTATGGTGCAGGGGCATCATTAGGTGTGATGAAAGTGCACTATCAGGGTGTTAAGAAACCGCTCATCATCGGTATCGCACAAATTGGTTTTTATCTGGATGTCTGGCATGGAAATAACAGGCAGGAATTTTATTCAAAAGCCCTGTCCGTGGCCGTGGATCACGCCGTAAAAAAATATTCCGACTATCAGATTCCCAAAGAACACCTCGCCAGACAGTCCGGAAGTGATTTTTTGACGCTTCCGGATGAGTTGAAGGATCTGTAGATGAAAAGGGAGAAGAGCAGGGCTCATTGTTAGAGAGACCTGTACCCTCAATGCTGCTACTTGAGCGACTGCGATAAGTAGAAAACGGTTTTATGGAGTCCATCAAGCAGATGTTGAGTTAAGTTGAACACATCAAATCCAGGAGAGTTCTATGTATAAAGTAATATCAATCATCATATTTGTATTCATATATTCTATTTATGATGGAAAGGATATGGCGTTAGCGAATGAACTAAATTTACAAGAGCAAAAAAAGAGTATTCAAGGAAAGTGGAGTAGTATTTGGGGGAGTGGGAGTTCAGATAAAATTGATGAAACAGTGTGTTTTCAATTTGAAGGTGACAAGGTTTATATAACATTTAAGAAAGACGTTGATCCAATTGAAAGAGATTTTAAAATCATTTCATTCGACAAATCAGGAAAAGGATCTATCGATTTTTCAAATCCTTCATCCCAGGAATTAAACAAAGGGCTTTACATTCTAAAGCAAGACACACTGATTCTTTTTTTCCCTACTGCTGGAGAGCCCCGCCCCAAAGAAATCAGCGCTTACTTACGAAAAGACGAAAATATATTGTTCTATATTTTTGTGAGAGACAAATAAAATAGTAAATTGTATTTATTTTTTTGGACTGGGAATTAAGAAGCAGTTTCCCGATAGGTCGGGATCAAAATGACTCGTTAGCTAATGTTTCATAAGCAAAGTATTGCATCGTGTTTTGAAACTTGATGAAAAAAACCGTAGGAGTGAATTAGTCGACACTGTAGCTCTTTAAAGAACGCTCCGAGGACTCCCTGTGTATTTGAGAAATTCAAATTACCTCATAGGAGATGATCAATGAAAACAACTATTTACTTACTACTGTTCGTGGGCTTTTCTCTCCTGTCTATCACAGGATGTGAAGGAATCACTTGGCTTTCAGGGACGATAACAGATCCTGATAATTCACCTGTTAAAGGAGCTAAAGTCATCCTTTATGAAATTAATCCCGATGCTGCCATTAAAGAAAGTACAGAGGGTTTATCAAATGAAAAAGGAGAGTATGAAGCCATGTTAACCCATGCTCCTGGGAGGGACCTTAATTTGAATCTTAGTGTGTCGAAAAAAGGATATACTACACATAATCAAAAAATTAAATCAGGGGAAACTAATAAATCATTTGATATCATATTAGAACCCGAGAAATAATTATTGAAGTTCAATTCGGGTCTGACCCCTTTTCTGTTTCAAACAGAGGAATACGATAATGGACTTCAAATATCTTCACGAAGTTGAATTCGTTGAAATTCATAGTATCACAAAACGTCCTGTTAGTAGGCTACTGCCAATATTTCGG
>JAGQQP010000342.1 GCA_020426085.1 Planctomycetaceae bacterium
GTCTTGCTGTTCCTGTTCTGCGCGGGAGGTACGTGTGACTCCCTTTATGCCCAGTCAACTCAACCGGAAATTAGCAGTCAACAGCCGGGTAACGAGCGAAAGAGCGAAGCACCCCTGATTCCAGACAGGATGACTCAACCTCCGGTAAGCGGTAACGTCGTTGTTCCCCAGCCGACCGACGGCGAATTCAAACAGAACATCAACGGTACTGCGAAGCAGGATGTTTATATTAAAGGGGAAGATGGCCAGTATTTTCCTCTTCCCAATCTCAGCCTGGATCAGATTCTGGAGTATCTCAAGCAGAAACAGGATACCCAGGTCGAACGCTCGCCCGCTTATGCTGTTTCTTCCATTTCACTCGATGGCACGATCAAAGAGGACCGTGCTGTTCTCGATGTGCGGATCGTGGTGTTGATCAATGAGGAAAAACAGTGGATCCGGGTCCCCATCAAACTGAATGAATCGATCTTTCTCAAAACCAGTTATAAGGGGGAGGGGGAATCGAGCCCGGGAGGCTTTAATCGAACGGAAGGTTATCTCTGGTGGTTTCAGGGAAAAGGCACACACGAACTGAATCTGACCGTGAGCGTCTCACTGAAGCAGCAACTCCCTTCCCGACGTCTGCAACTCGTACTGCCCCAGACGGCAGTCAGTAATTTAAAGCTGACGATCCCGCTGCCTCAGGTCAGCCTGGAAGTACCGACCGGTGTGGCGGTTTCGAAAAAAGCAATCTCAAACGATCAGAGTCTGGTCGAGATGTTCGGGCTGGGTGATCAGCTGGATCTTTCCTGGCAGCCCATTCCCGACGAGAAAAAAGTCGAAACGGTTCTGCAGGCAGAGACTCGGCTGACGACCGATTTTACATCCGACTCTGTACTGCTCAATGCATCACAATCGATCAAAGCGTTAACGGGCAGCTTTCAGACCGTGCAGGTTAAGTTACCTCAGTCATTCCGGCTGCTGGATGTGAAGTGTGAAGGTTACAAGAGTCATCAGCTGCTCAAGGATAACATCGTCGATGTTTCATTGATCGAGCCGACGGTCGGCCCGATCGAACTGCAGTGGACACTGGAGCGGGATTTTCCCGAAGAGAAGGGCGAATTTCTGATTGACGGATTTGAAGTCAGTCGCGCCAAGCGTCAGACCGGATTGATTGATATCCAGACTCTGGACGGCTATCGCATTTTCCGTACGGAAGGTCAGAATCGATCTGTCTATCAGATTAAAGCAAACCAGAAAGATCTGGACAGTTCCTATCGCTTTCTGAACCAGCCATTTCAGCTTCCTTTAAATATCGAACGCGTCAAACCCTATTTTTCAGCACGGCCATTTTATCTGGTGCAGATGTTTGGCAACCGGGCCGAACTGGAAGCACGCGTGCAGATCAATGTCTTTCAGGGGGCCCTGGATCGGGTGACTCTGAACTGGCAGGATCGAGTTAAAGAGGGGTGGGAACTGGAACTCATGCAGGAACCATCGTTGACGGAAGCGATTGAGATAGATCCCTCGCAGCCGGGACGCATCAACATCAACCTGTTGAAGCGATCCAAGGGTGAGTTTGAAATTACATTCCGCGCGCGTCGTCCCGTCATTGCGGATCAGGAGCCGTTCAACTTTACTCTGCCGGAAATCAAAGCACCCAGCCTGTCTCCGACCTCACTGGTCCTCGTAAATGATACCAACGTCGTGACGGATCTGACTCCTTCCCCGAAAACCCAGGTGCTCACGACTCCGGTTGCGCAAGGAGGTCAGTTTACACTACCCGTCGAAGTCATGAACCTGCGCAAAAGTGAATATCAGATTCAACCGGGGGCCAACGAGTTTTCGGCTGTCGTTTCGATTCACAATCAGGAGATTACGGCCACCAGTTCTGCACTGCTGGAAATCGAAAGTGCGGAGATGCGGGTGGAACAGGACATCCAGTATCTGATTGAATATGAACCACTGTCTGAAATCAGATTACGCGTGCCCCTGGCATTAAAAAATCGAGTCAATTTCTATCTGGATAATGAGCAGAATCCGCTGGTACCTACCTGGACTTCTGATGAAACCGATCCCGTGCAAAATGCCCGGCTCTCTTTACGCAGCAAAAAACTGGGGCCGGTGAAAATAACAGCGGTCTATTTATTACCGCAAAAATCTCCCAATGAACTCCACGTACCACTGATTCGTTCCGACGACGTTCCGTTTTCCGAAAGCCAGTTTGAACTCTCTCTGATGGATGACGAAGATGCCCAGTATCTGGAGATTGAAAGTCTGGATGCCGCCTGGCAGCAGCAGCTGGCGATGAATAATAATGCCTTCTGGAGAGCCGTCGACCCGAAAGCAGATATCAGCCTCAAACTGAATAAAAATGAATCCGGTTCCATGTTTGCCTATTCGATCAGTCAGGCCTGGATACAGTGCAGCCTGGATTTGACAGGTTCCTACCAGGCGCGGGCACAATATGAATTCCCGGTTTCACCCAGAACGTTAACCTTCCGTATGCCGGAAGATGCTGCGATCAAGATCGATGACATCTGGTGGAATGACCAGCGTGTGACCGGCAGTCTGCAGCAGGGGAAGGCGCAGGAGTATCAGCTCATCCTCCCTGCTCCCAAAGAAAAAGAAAATGATCAGAATATCCTCACCATCGACTACGGTTCCACAAAACATCAGCGCGATTCGCAGTTTCAGCCAATGACGGTAGCAGCTGCCGAATTTGCGGACAATCTGTGGATTGAAAAGACGATGTGGAAAATCAGCCTGCCGAACAATCAGCATTTGTTTACGATTCCGGTCGGATACACTCCTCAATTTCGTTGGGAAAATCAGGGTGTGTTCTGGTCTCGACAGTTTTATGGTCAGGACGAATTACCGGTGGCACTCAAGAATTCGCCTCCGCAGTCCGACGAATTTCTGGGCATAAACGACTACCAGTTCTATCGTCTGGGACCGGCGACGACGATGCAGTTTCAGGCGTTGTCACGTTCCATGATTGTATTCATCGGGGCAGGAACGGCATTACTGCTGGGCTTCATTTTAATGAGTATCTCGGCACTCCGCAGTGCGCTGGTTCTGCTGCTGATGGTGACTGCCGTCTCGGCTGTCGCGCTCTGGTACACCGCTCCCGTAGAAGTCCTGCTGCAACCTGCTGTATTTGGATTACTGCTGGCTGTTGTGGCAGCGATGATTAATGGAACATCCAGGAAGCGTCGCGAATCGAAACTGTTGACGATGTCTGCACCCAGTGATTTTATTCCGCCACCGTCAATTGCAGAACGAATTCGACCTTCGGAAGTCGACCCTGAAGATATCACCGCAGTCCGGCCCGGTTCTGAAGTGGTTGAAAAACCCGTCTCGTCGTCAGAAGCCGGGGCGAATCGATGAAGGGGAAACGACGCATAAGCTGTTTCCGTAATGCCCTGGTCTGCGGAATCTGCATCTCCTGGCTCTGCAGTCTGCTCCAGCCAGCGGTAGTTTCAGCTGCAGACAATCCGGTCTGGGAACTGTCACCCACGCTGCGAATCGAAGAAACCAGTGTTTCCGGCAGTGATACTTCCAGCTGGCCTGAAGGAAACTGGTTTCCCGTTCCACTGAAAAAGTATCAGCTTCTGAAAAAGGCGGCGCTACTCAAGAAAAACACGCCACCCAATTCCTGGATCCAGGAAGCAACCTATTCTGCTACGCTCATGGGGGACCAGCTGGTTGACGGAGAGCTGAAGTATGTCATGCACTGCTCCCGTAATGAGCCTGGTTTTATCGACCTTTCCAAATTGAATCTGGCAGTACACGAATTGAAATGGGGGAACCAGGATGCTGTCTGGGGGCTGGCTCCCGATCAGAAATCTCTTCTGCTGGTTGATCATTTCGGGGAAGCACTCACTGGAAAATGGAGTCTCAAAGGACGTCAGCTTCCCCAAAGAACGGAATTTGCATTTCAGTTACCAGAGACCGTCGTCTCTCGCGTCGAGCTGAAACTGCCACGAGGAATGTTTTTAACAACATCGGTCGGCTATGTGACAGGTCCCCGTCAGACCAAAGATTCGAAATACGATCTCTGGCAGGTCGAATTGGGCGGACAGTCTCAGTTTCAGGCAATTATTCACCAGGCAGAAAAACTCAAAAACAGGCCGACTCAAATTCTCTATCACCAGTTTGCCCAGGCAGGGATTCGTGAAGACGGGTTACGCCTGAGGGAAGATTTCCAGATTGAGGTGCTCAATACACCCGTCCAGAAACTGGTGTTTTCCGCTCCAGCTGAATACGACATTTACTCAGTGACACTGGGGAATGACCTGGCGCTTCCTTTTGAAATCGTGAAGTCCAAAGATAAAACGCTAATGACCGTCGATTTGATCGATCCACTGATCGGCATCGGACGTCCCTTGTCCATTCGTGCGCTGGCGTCACCATCGCTGGATTCGGCGATCACAATTCCCAGACTCAAATTGCAGCAGGCACACTTTCTCGGTGGTACGATACATCTCGATATTACTTCACCACTGGAGACGCATGCGATCAGTTTCACGGACTTAAGACAGACGGGCGTGCTGATTCAGGAAGAGCAGGGGGAAGCCTATGACTTCAAGCAGTATGCCCCCGATGCCAGGCTGGTCTATCGTCTGGCATTGCCGGACTTGAATCTCTCTGCACGCGTTCACAGTCTGATACAGGTGGAAGAGAAAGCCTGGAAACTGACATCACGGATTCACTGGTCGTCTGCGGCAGGTTCGACGTACCGGCTGGAATCGATGATTCCTTCAGGCTGGGAAATTACACAGGTCAGCAGTCCGGCGGAGACACAGTCCGCTGCCATTTTATGGGATGTTGAACAAACTGATAAACAGCAGAAATTGAGCATTCGCTTACCCGTCTCTGTTTCTCCCGAAGCTCCTTTTACTCTGGAAATCCAGGCGCGCCGACTGGTGCCGGTATCCAATCGGCAGATTGAACTTTCGGGTATCAGGCCACTGGGGTGCAGCAGTGTTGATCGAATTCTGGAACTGTCGGCACCGAAGCAGTTGGCTCTGCAGTTTGATCCTGATAAAGAAGTCGAAGATCTGACTGCCAGCGAATTACCAAAAAACTGGAAGTTTCCTGCAAGCGTACAGGAAAACTCCCGGTTCTATCATCTCTCTCCCTACTCTGGA
>JAGQQP010000343.1 GCA_020426085.1 Planctomycetaceae bacterium
TGATATGCAGATGGCAATCCAGCTTTTTATTTTTCTTTGCCTCAGCAGCAGTCTCCGCTGCCACATTTGACTTGAGTGCGGCACTACAGCAGGCCGCTCCTGCCGCAAGCAGAAACCCACGTCTTGACAAATTCTGGTTCAACATCGTCAACCCTTTTCATCCCGGTCGTCGTAGTACAGACACTGTGTCATGTAGCGCCGTCGTTCATTTCTGTCGACTTCAGAACGCAGTAGTCCACAGAACAGTACGGCCTCATGAAATTGTAATCGTTATTCCTTCTCAGATCCAGAATCTTAATTGGGATCGTCAATACGAGGATCGGTTAATATACTCTAGACGATTTCCAGTTTTTTCATCAGCAGGATGGTGTCCATGGAATGCGTATGCTGTTTGGCGAAGTCACGCTTTCGAAACATTTCCAGCATGCGATAGTTATCGGGAGCTGTTTCAGCCACGATCCGTTGCACCCCCCAGATGCGACAGACATCCAGACAGTAATCCGTCAGGATTGATCCCAGCCCCTGTCCCTGCCAGGGATCCCCCACCAGTACAGCATACTCGGCTTCCTGATGATCCGCGTCTGCTACCATACGGCCCACTCCAATCAGCTGCCCTGTGGGATCTTCCACTCTTTCTGCGACAATGGCAATTTCACGGTCGTAGTCAATAAAACAGAAGCGGGTTGCCATTTCATGTGTTGTCCCTTGAAAGGTAAACCGGAACCTTGCTCGAATCGATTCGGGTGAACAGCCTCGCAGCAGTTCGTGCCATTTATTTTCATCCTCAGGTTGAATCGGACGCAGTCGCGCCAGGGTGCCATCCTTGAGTGTCACGGTTTTTGAAAACTCTTCCGGAACAGGACGGATCGCCAGATGCGAATAAGGGCGCGACGATTTTTGACTCTGTGTCCGGTCAACAACAATCCGTGCATCCAGGGCAATGGAATAAGCGGGTGTTACCATGAGAGGATTGATATCCAGTTCGACGATTTCCGGTATATCGGCCACGAAGTAGGACAACCGGATCAACACTTCGATCAACTGATCCTGGTTCACCGCAGGATGCCCACGATAACCGTTCAACAAAGGCCAGGAACGCAGCGACTCCAGCGCGTGCCGCGCCAGCCGTTCATTTAAAGGTGGAAGTTCCAGCGCACGATCCTGATATAATTCGGCGGAAGTTCCCCCCGCTCCCACCAGCAGAACCATCCCAAATACCGGATCCCGTTTGACTCCCAAAATCAGTTCATGTCCTTCCGGCTCGGAAACCATTTTCTGAACAGTCACTCCCTCCACATTCGCATCCGGTCGCGCCGCTTTCACACGCTGTATGATGCGGTCATAGGCTTCGCTGATTTCATGCTCATCGTATAGATCCAGTTCGACTCCCCCCACATCTGTTTTGTGAGTAATCTGTTCTGAGAAAACTTTGAGCACGACCGGCAGCCCCATTTCGTGAGACAACTTCACAGCTTCTTCAGCGCTGCGGGCGATTTCTGTTCGATTGACTGGTATCCCATACGCTTCCAGAAGACGTTTCGAGGTACATTCAGAGAGAATGTCACGCTCCTCCTGCAACGCGGTTTCAGCCAGTTCCCGCAGGTGGCCGCGATCAAGTGAATACTGAACCGGCATCGCCCGCGGCATTTCGTACAGAAACTGACGATTCCGGGCATAGGTCACCAGATACATAAAAGCCCGCACAGCCTGTTCGGGAGTGTTGTAGGTGGGAATGCCGGCACTGTTCAGCTTCCTCGTTCCCTCCAGGACTTTACTCCCTCCCATCCAGGAAGTGAGTACAGGTTTCGATGTCGACTTCGCAGCTTTGATCACCGCATCTGCAGCACCAGTCGGATCAGTCATTGCCTGAGGCGACAATACCACGAGCACCCCATCCACGTGTGAATCAGCGAGCACAATTTCCAGCGCGTCCCCGAATCGTTCCGGCGGCGCATCCCCCAGAACATCCAGCGGATTCCCATGAGACCACGCAGACGGTAACACACCATTTAACCGTTCAATGGTGTCTTCCGAAAGTTCTGCCAGAACTCCCTGTCGCTCCAGCAGCGCATCAGTGGCCATGACACCCGGACCGCCGGCATTGGTGACAATCGCCAGACGATCCCCTCGTGGAGTGCGGTGTCGTGCGAGCAATTCAGCACAGTCAAACAGGTCATCCAGTTCAAAAACGCGGACAATCCCTGCGCGGGCAAACGCCGCTTCATAGACAGCATCCACACCGGCCATCGCCCCCGTATGAGATGCCGCCGCTTTGGCAGATTCCTGAAAACGTCCCGCTTTATACGCAATGATCGGTTTATTTTTGGTAAACGCCCGCGCCGCCGACATGAACTGACGCGCTTCGGTAATCGACTCAACATACAGAATGATCGACTTCGTCTGCTGATCCAAAGCAAAATAATCAATCAGGTCAGCCATACCGACATCCAGCATGTTTCCCACAGAGACGAAGTGAGAAAAACCAACTTTTTCCTGTAACGCCCAGTCCAGTACTGCAGTGCAGAGCGCACCAGACTGCGAAATAAAAGCGACATTTCCCTTGAGAGGCATATCGGTGGCAAAACTGGCGTTCAGATTGAAGTAGGGAGCCATGATCCCCAGACAGTTCGGTCCGATAATTCGCATGCCCGAGAACTGTCGGGCTATATTCAGAACCTGTTGTTCCAGTTCTTTTCCTGCGGCACCTGTTTCACGAAAACCGGCGGACAGAATCACAATGCCCCGGATTCCCGCTGTCCCACATTGTAGAATCACTTCAGGAATCGTTTGTGCCGGCGTGCAGATGACCGCCAGATCGACAGGTTCAGGCAGTTCCAGTACCGATTGATAACAGCGATGTTCGCCTAACTGAGTATGTCGGGAATTCACCGGATAGATTTCTCCAGCAAATTCGCCCGCCAGCAGGTTCTGAAACACCGTCTGACCGACACTCAGCGGACGTTGGCTGGCTCCCACCACAGCAATCCGGCGGGGACGAAATATTTTATCAAGGTTCCGAATCGGCATAAGAAATTGTCTTTGCTTATTTATTATGTGAACTGCAACAGCCTCTGATCAGACAGACGCCAGTTCCAGTAAATGATGTTCGATACATTCTGCCAGTGCGCCGGGATTGTACCCCCCTTCCAATACGCTCACGACGCGACCATTGGCATGCACGTCTGCGACCTCAAGTACGATCCGCGTGAGCCTGGCAAAATCTTCACTCTCCAGCCCCAACGATCCCACCGGATCGTATTTATGCGCATCGAAGCCGGCACTGATCAGCACGAGTTGCGGTCTGATGCGAGCGGCCAGTTGTTCCACAGCCGAAGTAAACATTTCACAGTATTGTTCCCGCGACGTTCCCTCTTCTACCGGAACGTTGCAGTTTGTCCCCAGTCCCTTCCCGGCACCTGTCTCGGCAGCAGTTCCCGTATTCTGGTAAAAGGAGGCACGATGCATCGACAGAAATCCGACCTGACCATCTTCCCAGAAGATTTCCTGCGTGCCATCTCCGTGATGTACGTCCCAGTCAATAATCAGAATCCGGTCCAGGCCCAGTTTCTCAATCGCCAGACGCGCACCAGCGGCGACATTGTTGAACAGACAAAATCCCAGCGCCGATTCCGGTGCCGCATGATGCCCCGGAGGCCTTACCAGACAGAATGCCCGCTCTGCTTTGTTTTGAACGATCTGCTCCACCGCATCACAGACAGCACCGACTGCCATTCGCGCTACTTTGTATGATTCGGGACAGACAACGCTATCTTCCGAAATATGCCCTCCCCCCTGTTCACAGAAGTCTTGCACATAGCGAATATACTCACGCGAATGCACGCGTTCCAATACAGCATCTGAAACTTCAGTCCACGACCGTTGTCGGTAATGTGCGTGCATGGCAATCTGGCTTGCGCGTCTCATCGCAGGAATGATCCGTGCCGCATTTTCCGGAAGATCTCCGGTTTCATGTTTCAAAAATACAGGGTCTGAATAAAGCAAGCTCATAAAATTATTTTTCCGTATCCTGTCTGAATCATCATTCAGGCGCGGCACGATGCGGCAAAGGGGGCAATAAAACTCAAAGAGGTTTTTCGTGATGGTATGATAAGAGCATACTATAATGACCAGGGGGAGGAAAAGTCCCGCGCACTTCATGTATACAGGACATTGACGGCAGTAGTGAGATAACTGCGAAATGTCAGCCTGCCCTACGTAGTTCTGCCAGCACCGGGTTCTTCATGATGACTGGTCGGGGGATGAATTTTCAAACGCTTCGCGGACACGCTGGATTTCCTCGTTCTCATTGATCCGCAGTTCATCCAGCAGTCCCTGCAGTTCCTGTAAGGCTTCATTCCAGTTCTGAAAGGGAGGCTCTGACTGCTTCAAGCGTGTACTGAAATCATCAATCCGTGTCAGAAATTCTTTATGCTTTTTCTGAAAATCCGGCACCATGATACAGAAGCCCGGCGATTCATCCATGAGTGGTTTAAAATATCCCTCCTGCTCCTCATCACAGAAATGCTTTGAGAGCTGATCCCGTAAACCTTCCATACGGGTACCCATTTCACCATATTTGGGTAATCCACGTTCATCCAGTTCTCTCCACCAGTCATTCAGCCCCTTAATATGACCCAGTACCTCTTCGTGGCTATCCAGCAGATACTGTAAATGCTCGTGTGACTTTTTTTTCGCATCTCCCTCAGGATTCATTCGATCTGGATGTTTCATATCTGTTTGTCACTTTCTATGTCTCAATCAGATTAACACGATGCCAGGTTGGATTCGACTTCCGCGATACGCGTTACCGTTTTCACGACGGCATCTGGATTCAGTGAGATACTGTCAATCCCCTGCTTCACCAGAAATTCCGCGATTTCCGGGTAATCGCTGGGTGCCTGGCCACAAATACCGATCTTTTTCCCGGCAGATTTCACACGTTGAATGGCGCTCGCGAGCGATTCCATCACGGCCGGGTCCCGTTCATCAAAGATGGATGCAACGACTTCAGAATCGCGATCTACGCCCAGTGTCAACTGGGTCAGATCGTTGGAACCGATCGAAAATCCATCGAAGATTTCTGCGAACGCTTCAGCCTGAATGACATTACTGGGAATCTCGCACATGATAT
>JAGQQP010000344.1 GCA_020426085.1 Planctomycetaceae bacterium
TGGCCTGTCCGTAGCGCCTTAACAGTCGAGCCGCCGTCGAATGGAATGTGCCTCCCCAGATACTTCGCGACCGCGCCGACGCGGAGTTTTCGCGACCGGCGCTCATCGCCCGCAGCAGTGCGTCAACGCGGCGGACCATTTCATTCGCGGCGCGGCGGGAGAAGGTGAGCAGCAGAATCCGGCTCGGGTCGATGCCTTGCGCAATCAGATACGCGACCCGATGCGAAAGGGTGGTGGTTTTACCGGTCCCCGCACCGGCGATAATCAACAGCGGACCCGAATCGTGGCAGGCTGCTGCCTGCTGCTCCGGATTGAGCTGTTTGAAAAGGTCTTCCAGTTGTGGGGGGATTTCTGACATCCATGCCTCGCCGAGGTCGAAAGAATTGCGAATCTGCTTTCTTTCTATTTTCGCCAGACAGACGACGACCGCAAGGGGCGGAAATCAAAAATGTTGCTGAACGACTGTTTTTCCAGATTATTGAGCGTCGATCAGAGCTCCCGCAGGCGGACATTCCGGTAATGCACTTCATTCACCAGGTTTCCGTGAATCTGCAGCGCGATGATGCCTTTCAATGGAATCTGGGGGTCTGCTTCCGTGAAGTCGACGGTCTGTACATCATTGATCCAGATGCGAATACGGGGGCCTTCGCAGCGAATGCGATAGCTGTTCCAGTCATTCATGCGGACCGGCAAATCACGGATTTCTGCGGGAGGTCCTGCCAGAATCTTTTTGCGGCGTGATTCATCATACAGGCAGCCCCAGTAGCCGGTTCCCAGATCCGCCTGGTAACCGCTGACTTCGTGATGATCGGGAATTTCTGCGGTCCGAATCTGCACGCCGGCATTGGTTTTTTCACCCAGCAGTTTGAATTCGAGCTTGAGTTCAAAATCATCGTACTCTTTATTGGAGCGGAGGAACTCATTGCGCTCGACTTTTTCAGTCAGGCTGCCCGCAATGATTTCGCCATCTTCGATGCGAAAGATTTTCTCGTTGCCATGCCAGCCATCGAATGTTTTTCCATCGAACAACGACTGAAAACCGAGTTCTTTCTCGCCCTGTTTCGCCTGTGCAGAGATCCGTTCGTGCTGCTGGGCTGCTCGTTGTTTGAGACCATTATTCGATGTGGAAGCGATGACGCGCTGTAACGCATCGGCCAGCAGTTCGTCGTCAATCGGCGTTCCCTGTTCGGCCCAGGAGACAATCGTGGCACTCGCGGGGACGTTCAACGCTTTATCTTTGAGCAGCGAGACCGTGTAGTTAACAGCCTGTGGAGTCGGGTTGCGGCGGAGCACTTCGAATACGAGTTTCTTTTCATCGTTGCGTTCAGCAATTGCCAGGGTGTTGCGACAGACTTCCAGACGCTCTTCCGGAGTCATGTTCAACTGGCGGGCGACGCGGATGTAGCCACGCAGCGAACGGATTTTGTACTTGTTGTTATCCAGTGTTTTTGCCAGTTCCAGCAGAGGAGGGGCGACGTCGATGGTCACCCATTTCCCCAGCAGATCGGTTGCCTTGTTCTGCAATGCGTCGTCGTTAGAACTGGCAGCTGCGACAACGGTGTCCAGAGCTGTTTTGCCGCCGATGGCAGCCAGCTGATCCAGCAGGATCAGTTTCTGGTCCGCGGTTGCGTCCTGCATGGCGCCGGCCAGCGCCTGTGCGGTTTCTTCCAGAGGGAGCCGCGAACAGGCGGCGATGAGTGCCTGGCTGGCAGGCGAGTCGGGACCGGATGTGAGGGCGAGCTTGATTAACTGAGGAAGATTTTTCAGGGATGTGGTGCCACCCAGAGCGGAGATCGCTGCCGACTTCACTTCCGGGTTCGAATGATTCACCAGCTGCAGCAGGACCGGCGTGGCGGAACTGAGACGACAGTCGCCTGCCAGTTTGATGCCCGCCAGTTGCGATTCGCGTGTTTCGCTTTCCAGCAGCTTGCGAATACTGGAGTCGATCTGTTTTTCGATCTCAGCTGAGGGCTGGCTGGAATTCAGTTTCACAATCACCGATTCTGCAGCTCCTGCGATATCAGCGTCCTGCTGCTTGACCAGTGCCAGCAGTTGATTCAACGCCTGAGTTTTCTGTTCGTCATTCGCTGAGGGTGCCAGTTCGCCGATCGCGAATACGGCCTGCAGTTTCAGTTCCTGGGAATCACCGGAGGTCGCTTTGACAACGGTAGGCAGAGCTGAGGAGTCGTGTAACGTTCCCAATACTGCTACCAGTAATGCCTTGTGTTCTTCAGACAGTTTAGGAAAAGCATCGACGAGAGTGGACGTGGAGAGTTTTCCCAGCTTCTGAGCAGCCTGCAGACCAGCGCGGAACTGCTGCAGATTGTCTGATTTGAGTTGTTCTGCCAGGAGTCCCAGACCCGCTTTACCCTGCAATACGATGGCCCGTTGTGTCGCTGCCAGCTTAATGTTTTCTGGCAGATTCGCTTTTCGAACCGCAGCGGTGAGAGCAACCGCACTTGTATTGTCTTTCGCTGCCGCCAGTGACTTCGCACACATCAGGCAGGCAAAACCGACTTCCTGTTGCAGTTTGGCATCCCCCTTCCCGAGTGCCGCCTGCAGTGACTTCGCTGCTTCCGGCGTACCGATTTCGCCGAGCGCGTGAGCGGCAGCGATGGCCACGTTGGTCTCTTTGTCGGAAAGGAGTGGAGTCAGGTCACCGACCGCCTGCTTGTCTTTGCGTTTGGAGATCGAATTGATCACGCCGACCAGCAGATTACCTTTGACGGTTTTCAATGCGTCCCGCAGTGCTTTATCTGCTGCCGGGTCGGGGATATTTTCCAAAGCCGAGCGGGCGTAGGTCGCCAGTTTTTCATCGCCCAGATATTTGGCGATGGCAGTTGCTGACGAAGCATCACCAATGGCGGCGAGCCGACGACAGGCCATTGCTTTGTCGTAGGTGTCGGCGTCGGAGTTAAGGACCTTGACCAGACGGGCGGCTTCAGGAGCATTTGTATCAGCAGCAGAAACTGTGAACGGTGTCAGCAGCAGGCTGGCAGCGCACAGAATGAAAACGGTAAATCGACAGATAGACATGAGCACAAATTCCTCAGGGGAAGAAGACGTTATTGAGAGTTTCAGAATTTTCAGACAGCAGGCCGTGAATCAGACGGTCCACGGCTCACGCATGGCGCGGCTCCGCATGCGGTTGGCTTCCTCATCGTTCACAAATGATTCCGTTACCGGATCGAACTGCACTTTGCGTCCCAGTTTCCAGGCAATCGCAGCGGCATGGCAGGCGATGTGCGAACGAGCCATCACATCTTCGTTGGCCGCTGGCTTGGAACGGGTTTTCACACAGTTAAAGAAGTCACGCACGTGAAATTTGGGTGAGGTTCCCGGAATCGAACTGGGAGACGGTAAGGAAGCCCGCAGTTCATCTGAAGAGACAGCGGTCTGCCCGGAGTCACCCGTTTCGACCCAGCCGGCTTCCCCTTCAAAACGGACGGGACAGGTTCCCAGACCGAGCCAGCCATTGCGACGCATGACGAGCTTGATCCCGTTTTCGTAGACGCATTCGATGACATTGTCATTGGGAACATCTTTGGGTTCGTAAGTGACGGGCATCGTATCGTCGGCTTCGAGTGCCCACTGGCAGATATCCAGCGTGTGTGCACCCCAGTCGAGCAGCTTTGCACCCGAGTCAAAGTCGTAATGTCCGCGCCAGGCACCATCGACATAAGCGTGGTTATATGGACGCCACGGTGCAGGGCCGAGCCACATGTTCCAGTCGACGACTTCCGGATCGGGCTCTGGTTCCGCAGGCAGCCAGTCGTGGCGATCAATTAACTGGTAGATCGAGGCGTGGACGGTATGAATTTTTCCCAGCTGTCCGGTCTGCGCCAGGCTGGCAGCATGTGCGAAGTTGGAAACGTTGCGGCGTTGTGTACCTGCCTGGAAGACGCGTCCGGTCCGTTGAATGGTTTCCTGCAGACGTCGAGCCAGCTCAATCGAGATCGCACACGGTTTTTCGGAGTACACATCTTTGCCGGCTTCGGCTGCCATCATGGACGCGGTGGCATGCCAGCGGTCGCCGGTCGCAATCAGGACGGCGTCAATATCATCGCGGGCCAGCAGTTCGCGGAAGTCGCGATAAGTGTCACATTTCTGATCGCCGTTGGCTTTGTCCGCCATCTCTTTGACGGTCTTGCGCTGATCGGCGCGGACATCGGCGATGGCGACGAAGCGGACATCGGGCTGCTCGAGCATGTGACTCAAAACGTACCCGCCACGTCGACGAATGCCGATTCCTCCCAGAATGATCCGTTCGCTGGGAGCCACGGTTCCGTTCAGACCGAGCGCCGTTGCCGGGATGATGGTGGGGGCCGTGAATACGGTGCTGGCGGCAGCTGCCGTCTTCATGAAGTCACGACGATTGAGAGCACTTTTCTTCGTCATCTGTTTCTCCTCGTTAGCCTGGAAAAAAGAGTCGGCTGGTATAGGAATGATTGATTAGAGCGGGCTGGTGAAACCAGAGTCTGTCCGGTTTCGTAAATTGTAATCGACGGGTCGGCGTGCGTCTTGGAAATTCGAGGCGAATTTGTGTATATTTGGCGCATTTCTGGTCTCGATAATTTGTTATGAATGTTTCGTTACAACAGCAGTTTTTCAAAAAAGTCCCCGGTATCGCGCAAACCTGCCGCCTGTTCGAACATCTGCCCGATGTGTACCTGGTGGTGAAAGACGAACGGGGTCGTTTCATCAACCATAATGCAGCGCTGTTGAGCTGGCTCAAGGTGGACTCGGGTGAAACGCTGATCGGCAAAACCGACTTTGATATTCATGCCCGCGATCAGGCGGAAGCGTATCGTCGGGAAGATCGTCGCGTGATGGAAACAGGAGAACCGCTGGTCGATCTGGTGCATCCGGTAACAGGCGGCGAAGGGACGACGACCTGGTTTCAGGTGATCAAAGAACCGCTGTTTGACGTGCGCGGCAATGTGGCGGGCATTGTGGGGATGATGCGCGACTTCCGCCGCGCGGGTCTGGCGATTGCTCCTTATCTGGAAATGCAGCAGGTTTTTGATTTCATTAACGATCACTTTCAGCGCGAAATCACCGTGACTGAACTGGCGGCGTTGATGGGACTGTCCACCAGCCAGTTTCAGCGAAGGTT
>JAGQQP010000345.1 GCA_020426085.1 Planctomycetaceae bacterium
CTACGTGATCTGTATCCCACCAGCTGTGATCTGGCGGGAGTCCCCATTCCGAAGACAGTCGAAGGCAAGAGCCTTAAGCCGGTACTCTCAGGGGAGCAGGATGCGATCTACGATGAGGTCTACTGCTATTTCCGCAACTTCCAGCGGATGATCCGCAACGATCGCTGGAAGCTCATTTACTATCCCCATCTGGATCGCGTGCAGCTGTTTGATCTCAAAAATGATCCACTTGAACAACACGACCTCTCGGGGGAAGCCGCGCAGCAACAGGTAAAAGAGAAACTCCTGGACCAACTGAATACCTGGCGTCAGCAGCAGGATGATCCCTCATTAAAGGGAACGTAACCGCTTTACTGTCGGAACTGAAGGAGAAGGCTTCATTTCCGATTTCGAAATCTCAGGGAAGTTGAAGAGTCTGGTCGTCATTATATACCTTGCCAGCGTCGTTGGCCTGGTTGGCACCCCAGCTGGTTAATCGAGCCTGCTTTGATCCGTCACGGGTAAACTGAAACGGTTCGTGCGAAAACATGTCGAGAGGGACTTTCGGAAGAATCTCCGGAGACAGTTCAGAAAGTTCAGCGGGATAGGTTTCGTGTTGGCTGCGATACACGACCAGAGCCAGTCCGATCAACACCATTGCTTTGCGATTTTGGCCACGACTATGAGTAAGCTTGCGTTGCCAGCAGTTGGTTCGCAGTGAATAGGCAATCGCTTCTCCGATCGAGCGACTCGTGCCCTCTGGGTCGCTGCGGAATACTTCCTCGAATTTGGGGGCAGGTTTGTCTTCTGCATCTGGTTTCTCTTTGGCGACAGGTTCATCGTCCCCCTTCAACCATTGTTCGTACTGATCATTCAGCTTCTGAAACTGTTCAAGTTGCTGCCTGGGTTTGTCATGCATTGAAAGCGCCTGTACGACTCCGTCCTGGATTTCGTCTGCCCGTTTTCTGGCGAGGTCCCACTGGATCTTTGCGTTCTGGAACGCCTCCACTTCGCTTGAGGAATCTTTCCCTCCATGTTCGAAAAAGCCGACGACAGACTCCCTGTCGGTCTGCAGAAGCTCGATTTCCTGTTGAATGATGGCCCGTTCTCCCATGTCTGCGGCGACTTCAGGTGCCGTGATGTCGGGTAATGCTAAGAGGAGCTTCAGGAGTTGCTGAGCCTGGGAACCGGAAAGAATTCCACTTTCAATCAGTCCCGTTTCCGCCTGGCAGGTCATGGCCTCGATCACATGGGCTTTCACAATTGACACGTCAAAGGGGGAGCCAGCTGCTAACAGGCGCGCCATGCGGTGGCAGGCCAGCAGATCACGGAAGGCACCGTCCACATCTTTTTCTTTGACTCGGAGCATGGCGCGTGCAATCAGGCAGCGATACACAAACTTCAGACGAAACTCAACGGCCAGCGATGCAGAGATCAACCGGGGCGGCGTATCACTGCACAAGAGGGGCGCGAAATATCTGGGTAATTCAGAAGCAGCGACAAACAGGTCGAGCGCTTCTTTATTCTCGTCCAGATAGTCGGCAAAGGCTGCGTTGTCGGACCGTTGCCAGGGATGATTCGCCAGTTCCACCAGCCCGATTTGAATCTGTGTGGCAAGATTTGCAGCTTGTGCCTCGTTCTTGGCGTGCTCTTTCACGTAGTCGGCAACATATTGGAATCTGGTAGATTGCGCGGACACAGATTCAATTCCCAGCATGTCCAGCGAGTCTTTTTTCAAAGCGGGTTCAAATACGTCTGTCCCAAAGAGTTTTACCAGAATGACCACGGCATTGTTCTCGGGGACGATTCCCTTGCCGAGGCGGGCGTTCAGTCTGCGAAGTTCGCCAGTCAGCTTGTCGTTGATGACGGGACTGGTCGTCTTGATGCCAGACAGGGGTGTTGCGGATTCTTCAGCTTGACCGATCTGCACGAGGAGACACATTAAGAGAATGCACGCGCTCCAGGAAATGCCGCCACGAAACAGAGATAAAATCGTTGATCGCATCTATACCACTCCTTGCAGTCAAACTGAGATGTGGAATCGCTCCGCATCTGATAACAAATTCCATCTTAACATCACGCTCTTTCACCTTAATAGCTTGTTGCGAATTTTAAGGAATTTCTTCATCCTGTTGCCTCCACTGGAAGTAAGCCAGATTGGGGTTCCACAGTCCGGCAGCAGGTGTCACGATGCTGTGGCAACTGGTATGGCAAAGTGCAGGCAGTCAAAGCGGAAAACAGGTTGAAGCCACCGGCAGAAAATTCCTGAGTCCCCGGTCATACTGCTGCTAAAATGAGTCGTTCGTGAGATCATTATGATGGCGCGGCTCGGTGTTGTGTGGATTTTACAAGCTTTCCTGCTGGACAGTCTGTTTGAAATGGGAAAATGTAAATCTATATTTAGAAATACTTTAGGTATTTGTGTTTTCAGTCGTTCATATCAAATCGATATAATTGGCATATTTTACGCTCTTCTCTCAAACCGTTCACATCACAACGCGGGCAGCAACGGTTTAACCAAAGGGGAAGAGTCATGATGATCCAGAATAAAGTCCGTTACTTCAAACGGCCGTTTCGCATGTTACTGTCACTGGCAATCGTAGGAGGGATCTGTAGTGCTCCCGTACTGGCGGCTGATAAATCGTCAGATCGCAAAAGCCGCAGTTCCAGTCGCAGCAGTCAAAGCAGTTCACAAAGTTCGTCAAAATCCTCCCGGCCACAACGTTCTTCCAGTCGGCCACAAAGTTTCACACGCCCCCAAACCTCACGACCTCAGTCGTCTTCCATCTCGAAGAGTCTGCCAAAGACTTCCGGTAAAAGTGTCAAAAACTTTTCCGGTAATATCAGTCCCAAAGTTATTGACAAAGGAAGCAGCCGACCTTCGAAGTCATTCAAAGTCGCACCGCCGACAAAACGTCCCGACTTCAAGATGCCACAGTTTGGTAATCAGGGGAGCATTAAACTCGACACTAAGGATCTGAAACCACGGATTCCCGATCGGAAGGTCCCAGATCGCAAAGTACCACAGATCAGAATTCCTGAGCACAAAATTCCTGGCACAAAGGTTCCGGACCGGAAAATACCCGATCGCAAAATTCCGAATCTGAAGATTCCCGATCATAAAGTCGATCCTGGAAAATTCGTACCGAAACCAGGTAAAGGGACAAAACCATCAAAACCCGGTTTTGACAACAACGTCTTCAAACCCGGTAAAGGTAAATTCGATCCGAAGCCTGGCAAAGATAATAATGTCTTTAAACCTGGCAATCAGGTTCTGAAACCAGGAAAAAAACCGAATCAGATCGGCAAGCTTCCCAAGGGCATTGGCCTGCCTGATCATAAAGATTTTTCCAAAGGTAAAAAGTTTGGTCCTTCCAAACAATGGCTCGGAAAAAATGGGGTGCCTTTAAATAAAGATCTGTTCAAAGATAAAAATATCAAACCTCTCAAATTGAATCTGGATAAACAGTTGCAGGCCGGAAAATTCAACGCCCTGATCAACAGCAAGAACAACAAACAGTGGAATCTGAAAAAGCAGTTCGAACTGCACAAGAAAGGGGATGTGGCCCGTCAGCTGCACCTGAATCAGAATCTGCTTAAGCATGGTGGCTGGAGAAATCGAACGCTGTTCGGCAATATGGCTGGTTCCTTTACTCATACTCACTTCGGCTGCTGGTACGCTGGTCCCGGCATGTACCCCAGCTACTGCTGGAGCCCTCACTGGTCTGCCTGGGTGGAC
The DNA here is from genome assembly GCA_020426085.1 of Planctomycetaceae bacterium. Lineage (GTDB taxonomy): Bacteria > Planctomycetota > Planctomycetia > Planctomycetales > Planctomycetaceae > Gimesia. The sequence continues at coordinate 3,719 of JAGQQP010000345.1, forward strand.
TGGTGCTGGTGGGACTGGTGTCACCCCATCTGTGATCCTCGTCCTTTGATCTGTCGTCCGATCATCTGCAGTCCTTGTGGTCCCTGGGTCTGGTACAACTGTCCTGTCTGGCAGCCACTGCCTGTCGTGACCTGTGGTACCTGGGTTGATATTGAACCGATAGTGATTGACAGCGGGCTCGACCTGCAGATGCTGGCAGTACGCTTTGTTGACTCCGGACATGCTGAAGAAGAACTCGGACCCCGTTTCCGCGTCTGGTTCCGCAACAACAGTGTGGTTGATATCAACCAGCCTTTCAATGTCATGCTGCTGGCTTCCAATTCACGGGAAGCAGTCGCCGGAGTGCCTGAAGCAGGAACACGCGTTGATAATATCGCAGCAGGACAGATTCAGTCGGTCGATATTCGTCTGCCATTCGCTGCCAGCACGCTATCTACGGATGCCGAAGGAAATCAGGTGCCTTTCGAACAGCTGCATGTGCTGATCGATTCACACCAGGAAATTCCGGAAGCCTTCGAAGAAAACAACGGTGCTGTCGTGGCTCGTGTTGATGTACTGCCTGTCGATCCTGCTCTGTTCTCTGCAGATTCCGATGTCGTCTTCAGTGGCGGAATGGTGAATCTGGCCGGTGAAGGTCTGGGACCGGAACCAGGTAAAGTTCTGATGTCTCTGAATGGCATGAACTTCGAAGCAGAAATTTATGGCTGGTACGACCTGGGTGTTCGCATCCAGCTGCCAGAACTGCCACTGCTGGACGCAGCAGATGCCACCTTCGTCATCGTACGAGGCGATGGTGCTGCATCGAACCCGATCGATTTGCAACTGGCACCGCAGGTTGCTGCGGTCAGTGCTGAGTAACGGAAGTGTGCGTGGGATGGCTTGGAGCTGTCCCAGGTTCCGAACAGGGAGCAGGCAATGTGTCTGCTCCCTTTTTTTATGGAGTCTTTTCAGCTGGTGTAGTACAATCGTGTTTCCACGAACCGTTTCTCAGTTCTTCAGCAGGCAATGGATTGAAACTCCTGAAAATCTTTCTCCACGAATTCTGGCTGTTCGGCATCAAGCAGGCTTCTGCCTGTATCTTCGGTGGCTTTCTGCTGGCTTTGATGATCATTACCCGCTTCTGGTATCCCATCGATTTTCTCTATCGATACGACTTTCTGTTTCTCGCCGCAGTTGTCTTCCAGGTCTTTCTGCTCTGTTTTCGGCTGGAATCGCCGCGCGAAGCGGTCGTGATTCTGATTTTTCATTTTGTCGCGACAGTGATGGAACTGTTTAAAACGTCCGACGGCATCCGCTCCTGGCAGTATCCCGAACAGTTTGAAATTGGCATCGGCAATGTGCCTCTGTTTGCCGGGTTCATGTACAGCGCGGTGGGCAGCTATATCGCCC
>JAGQQP010000346.1 GCA_020426085.1 Planctomycetaceae bacterium
CACCAAAGAGTGGGAAGGCTATACGATCCAGGCAGATATTGCTTTTAAAGATATCAAAGAAGAGGAGTACCTGGGAATTTTTTTCAGCGGCGGCCGTGCTCCCGAGTACATTCGCGACGATGAAGATCTGATTCGGATCACTCAGCATTTCTTTGAGAAGAATAAACCCGTTGCTTCCGTGTGTCATGGCGTAGAAATTCCAGCACGTGCCGGTTGTGTGAAAGGGCGTCGTATGGCGACCGTTCCCAAATGCCAGTTCGATCTGGAAGTCTGTGGCGGTATTTTCGTGAATGAACCCTGTGTAATTGACGGCAATATGGTCAGTGGGCGTACGTATCACGATCATGGTCAATACATCGGTCCCTGGATGAAAATGCTGGATGAGGCACGAAATCAGTACTGATAAAATGTTTTGAAATCACTCGATCAATCAGAGGAGACTGCGATGACTTCACAAAAACTATCTCGTCGAACATTTGTTAAAACAGCAGCTGCCGGGCTGCCCCTGGCCTGTCTGGCGCCGGGAGTTTTTGTGAATACGGCTCGTGCTGCCGAGAAGGCCCGCAATCCGAATGAACGGTTGAAAATCGGTTCGATCGGTATGCGGTATCAGGGTTCGGTCATTGCGGACAAAGCCCAGCAGTATGGCGACATCGTCGCGATTGCCGACGTGGACCGGGAAATTGCAGAGAAGGCCCGCAAACAGTTCGGCGGAAAAGCGACTCTGTTCGAAGATTATCGGGAAATGCTGGAGAAGGCGGACATCGACGTTGTGACGATTGGTGCCCCCGACCACTGGCATACCAAAATGCTGATTGATGCCTGTCGTGCCGGCAAGGACGTTTACTGCGAAAAACCATTAACGTTGACTGTCGATGAAGGGAAAATCATCAACAAGGTCGTTAATGAGACCAAGGCTGTCGTTCAGGTCGGAACCTGGCAGAGAAGCGATCACCGTTTCCGTCAGGCCGTCGAAATGATCAAGGATGGACGTATCGGAAAACTGCAGAAAGTGACTGTCACGCTCAGTAAAAATAAAACAGGAGGCCCGTTCAAGACCGAACCGGTTCCTTCTGTATTGAACTGGGATCTGTGGCAGGGACAGACACCCGATGTTCCTTACATCAAAGAACGCTGTCATTACACGTTCCGCTGGTGGTACGAGTATTCGGGAGGACAGATGACCGACTGGGGCGCACATCATATTGATATCGCCCAGTGGGGGGCCGGAATGCAGGATTCCGGTCCTGTCGATATCGAAGGAACGGCAACGTTCCCGAATGTTGAAAACGGTTACAATGTGGCCCTCGATTACCATCTGAAAGCCCGTTATGCCAACGGTGTGGTTCTGGAAGTCAACGATACCGGTCGCACCGGGGTCATGTTCGAAGGAGACGAGGGACGACTCTTTGTGAACCGGGGTACAATCGCCGGGAAACCAGTGGAAGACCTGGCGAAGAATCCTCTGCCTCGGGAATCGTTCAATGTTTATGCTCATGATAATCTTTCGCGACCCCCTCGCATGGGCAAACTGGATGCGATTGTGAATCACATGGGGAACTTCTTCGACTGTATCGAGACGCGGGCGACGCCGATTTCCAGCGTGCAGAATCAGCATCGTTCGGTGACGGTCTGCCACATTGGAAATATCTCACAGCGTCTGGGCCGCAAACTGACCTGGGATCCGCAACAGGAACAGTTCGTCGGCGATGCCGAAGCGAACACCTGGCTCAAACGCGAACAGCGTGCCGGTTATGAGATCAAAGATACTTAAAGTTCTTTGACTTCTACTACTCGTGATTGCTTAACCATTTCTTTTGTTTTCAGGAGAAACGATGACTGTCTCGACCGGGATCATTACCGAAGAACATAAAAAACAGTTTCAGGAAGAAGGCTACTTCATTCTGGAACGGGCGATTTGTGAAGAACATCTGCAGATTGTTCGCGATGCCTGTGATCACCTGATTGATCTGATGCATGAAGAGATGGATCGCCTGGGAACCGATCATATTCACATCAGCCATCGTGGCAAACGCTATCATATCGCGAAGAAATATGATCAGGCGCCGCGGCTGGAAGAATATGTATTCAGTGATCTGATGGCAGAAATCTGTAAAGCCACGATCGGGGATACATCGTACCTGTTCTACGATCAGTATGTCGTGAAAGCGGCGGAAAAAGGGATCAAGTTTTCCTGGCACCAGGATTCGGGCTACCTTGGTTTCCTGCATCGTCCTTACGTGACCGTCTGGGCTGCCGTCGATGACATGACGCTGGAAAACGGGACGGTCGATGTGCTGCCTTATTCGACGGTCGGCATTCGTTCGCTGGTCGAGCACATTCGTGATCCGGAAACCGGGGACAAAACCGGTTACTTTGGTAAAGAACCCGGCGTAACCGCAGTTGTTCCCGCAGGCAGCCTGGCTGTCTTCAGCTCATTGACGTTTCATCGCAGCGGTGCGAACACCACAGATAAGATGCGGCGGGCTTATGTGACCCAGTATTCTCCCGAACCGATCATTGATCCCGAGACTCAACAGCCTAAGCATCTGGTGGTTCCCTTTTTAAAAGATGGGGAACGAGTCGTTTCTTAAGCCGCTTCGGATTTCACAGCAACAGAAAGATTCAGATTCATGAACGATCAGCTCAGTCGTCGCGATTTTAATAAACAGCTTCTGGGGACAGCCTGTTCGGCGGGTTTACTGGGAACGGCGCTGGGAGCCGGGACGGAAGCTTCACAGAAGCCTTTCCAACTGAATTATATTGTCGCTTCCTGTATGTATGGCACACTGCCTTTGGAGACCATTCTGCAGGAAACGCCGAAAACCGGTGCCGAATATATTGAGATCTGGGCGAAGCGTCACGGCAACCAGCGCGAACAGATTGACGAACTGGGGGTCGAAAAAACGAAGCAGCTGCTCGACAAGTACAAGATCAAACTGGGGAGCTTCACCTGCTTCAAATACGGTCTGTTTAACATGCGGGGCGAAATGGATCTGGTCAGTCAACTGGGTGGAGACATGGTGATCTGCAACAGCGGCGGTCCCAAAGGATTGAAAGGGGCCGAGCTGAAAGCGGGGATCAAAGCGTTCGCCGAAAAACTCAAACCGCACGTCGCTGCAGCCGAAGAAAAAGGGGTGATGATCGGTCTGGAAAATCATGGCGGCGGACTGATCAACGATCCGGACACACAACGCTGGCTGATGGAAATGCTGCCCGCGAAGAATTTCGGCATGGCGCTCGCCCCGTATCATCTGGAACAGGATCCGGAAATGATCGGCAAGCTGATCACCGACCTGGATGATCGACTGCTGCACTTCCAGGCCTGGCAACATGGTATGGGCTGTACCCAAAAACTTCCCAAAGAACAGGAACTGCTGCAGTTACCCGGACGGGGAGATTTAAACTTCGTGCCTCTCCTGGCGGCGCTCAAGAAGATCAATTACCAGGGGCGGACGGAAATCTTCATGCACCCGGTACCGCGCGGCATTCCCATTCTGCCGACAGCAGAACAGGTGACCGCGGAGATTAATCGCTCCCGTGAATACCTGGAAAATTGCCTGAAGCAGGCTTAAGTGTCGAAGCGGTTTCAGAAACCAACTGGTTTATGTGAAACAGGTCGGGTATGATTTTGGACAGGAGCTAATTCTCATGTCCGAAGACCAGAACAATGATTCCGGTTATGAAGAATCACAAAATCCACTTATTCAGATAGCAGCCTTACTGTCACTATTTATTCTGGCAGTGATCGTTCCATTTATTTTTGTTGCTTTCTTTTCGGTCTTAATTGGAAAGGTATCGCTCAATACCGTTCCCGGGATGTTGTATTATCTGGTTACGTATTTGTTTACTTCATACTCATTAGTAAAACAGTGGGAAGTATTATTTATTACCTGTGCTTTATTGATCATCATCTTGTTTGTATGGCCCAAACGATTTGATGAAAAGGCCTGGTGTGTGGGGCTTGTTCTTTTTTTTCATTCGATTATTGGCGGATTCTTTATCTTCGAATCATTGGTAGTGCCATAACTCTCGGGTCGTACAACTGCAGTATCTGGACGATGGTGCAGTCTATGAAAAACATGAGTTAAACGAATTGAACACCGAAGGAAAATCTGACTTATGAATGCATTACGCATGGTTCTGGCTTCGATTTCGTTTCTCGTTAGCAGCCTGGTTAGTATGGATCTTGATTCGCTTCATGCGAAAGAAAAATCCCGGCAACCGAATATTATTCTGGTCATGACCGACGATCAGGGGTATTGGGATACGGAGATATCCGGTAACCCCAAGATCGAAACACCGACGATTAAAAAACTGGCAGCGGAAGGGGTCACCTTTACGCGGTTCTATGCCAACATGGTTTGTGCGCCGACCCGGGCCGGGTTGATGACGGGCAGGCATTATCTGCGAACCGGTCTGTACAATACCCGCTTTGGCGGAGACACACTCGGGCCGAATGAAACGACGATCGCGCAGGTCCTGCAGAAAGCGGGCTATAAAACGGGTCTGTTCGGCAAATGGCATCTGGGGCGATACGCGCAGTATCAGCCGCATCGTCGCGGGTTCGATCATTTCTTTGGGCATTATCACGGACACATTGAACGCTATACCAATCCCGATCAGGTAGTCGTCAATGGGACTCCCGTGGAGACGCGGGGCTATGTGACCGACCTGTTTACTGATGCCGCCATTGATTTCATCAGACGCAATCAGCAGCAGCCATTCTTCTGTTATCTGGCTTATAATGCACCACATTCTCCGTTCCTGCTCGATACATCTCATTATGGTCAACCCGAAGGGGACAAGCTGATTGAAAAATATCTTGCGAAAGGACTGCCACTGCGGGAAGCCCGGATCTATGCCATGATAGAACGCATCGATCAGAATCTGAGCCGCCTGCTGCAGACTGTCCACGATCTGAAGCTGGATCAGGAGACGGTCGTGATCTTCACCAGCGATAACGGCGGCGTGAGTCGAGGTTTTAAAGCCGGACTCAAAGGGAGTAAAGCAAGCGCCTATGAAGGGGGGACCCGCGTTCCGTTTGTGGTCCGCTGGACCGATCACTTTCCGGCAGGAAAAACAACCGATGCGATGG
>JAGQQP010000347.1 GCA_020426085.1 Planctomycetaceae bacterium
GGCACTGCTGTAAATACCAACGACAGGATCCAGACCGAAAAATTGAGAGGCATCTTCTGCGGATATTGTCAATTGCGCACCAGCCTGAAGCCCAGCGATGCGAAAGAAATCATAGTCACCAGTACCAGTTCCGCTGCTTCCGTGTGGACCATTTCCGATGGTGGCCCCCAGAATCTGTACTTGTCCACCAAGTCCCAGATTGAGATCGTTGGCCAGTGTGATAGAACCATCGTCTTCAGGGAAGAAAAAAGTAGGGTAGGTTTGTAGTGAAGCATTAGCCAGATAACCGGCCAGATCGACTTCCGGATCGTCATCAAAACCCGTTCCAAAACCTGTAATGACTTCTGCGTTAGCTATATCGTCATTCGAGCCAGTTGTACCTATTGCCTCGTTTTCATTAGTGGAAAAAGAAAGATAGTCAACAGGATTGTCTACTTGTCCCTGATCTTTACTGCTTAATAGCTTATCTTCTTCCGAGGTCGGTTGTGCTGCTTCCTGTTCTGCCTGGGATTGCTGAGAAACCAGGATGGTGGGAGGCGGAACAGCGCGACCATCATCAGTGATGCTATAGCCACTTCCTGGTGGCAGAGAATTTCCAGCCGATAGAAGAGTCCTGTCTTCCAGGCACTCTACGGATGAGTAAGAGCTGGTCAATGAATACATGCGTTGATTTCTCAATCGTTTATTGCGTCCTTTAAGGAGCTGATTGAGAAACGAACCGATTCGACCAGGCTGGTGACGACGTTTAGTTCTCGTAAACATCATTTGCATCTTTCCATATCATGCCAAAACAGGAAACTCTGTTTCAACGAGTCGCGTGTCTTTTAAGAGTCTTAGTAACTCTTGAATTTATAATTATTTATAACTATCTGGGACCGTGTATTTTGCTAAAGTAATACCAGGCAAAGGTAGTTGACAAAAATCGACAAACCCACTTATCTGTTAAAATGGGCAAATTTTAAGATAGATTGTGCAGCAGTAAAACTACGTATGTCAAGCAAAAGATAAAAAAGATCAATCGAAAACAAGCCGTTCGTACTGGTTTTAGCGGCTGTTACCGCTGCTACGGATGGTCTGTTACGTTCTGGACGTCTGAAACTGAAATTTCTCACAATAGTTAAGGGGGATTTCAAAGTTAATTATCTGTTCAATTGATCCCATTAAAGTCGGTGGACTGAAAACCTCCAAAAAAGTCATCAGTTGCGTCAAAGTCATTATCTATTAAGAGTTTACGTTCTCCGGGACTCAACTCAGGTTGCATCAGCAGGTTGTCGGGAGAATGCTCATGGCCGAGCAGATGATTCAATTCATGCAGGAGAACAGTCAATAAATCAATGTGTCCAGAAGCAGTACTAAACAATTTGGCATCAAACAGTCCTGCCGTGGAAGCATTAAACTCTTCATTGAGCAACGGCGTCGCATCGACAAACCATCCCCAGCCTGCCGCGTTGATATCCAGATAAATGGTGTTATTTTCTGTGTCCGCTTTGGCCAGCTGATTTTGAGGCAGCTCAACAATTTCAATTTTTACATCAGCAAGTGTTTCTGTTACAGAATCATCATACACTTCGACAAGTTGCTGTTTTGCTGCTTCGAGAACCGGCTCAACCTCATCTGTAGTGATCCCCGGAACGTCTGAATCCTCTGGATTAATCAGGGATGTCAGCAGAAAATCCTGTTGCCAGACTTCTGAATAATTCGACGGATAAACGAGTAAGTTTCCGCCTCCCTGAACCTTTCCATAATTTGAGACCATCAGGATCAGGTCGCGGTAATCCACTTTGCCTGATCGGTCTAAATCAGCGGCCCAGGCACTCTCTGCACCGGGGGTACCGGGAGTTTTGTTATAAACTCCAACAAGAGAAATCAGGTCGCGATAATTAATGACTCCGTCATCGTTCAGATCATAGAGTGCCGGAACCAGTGTTAAATCAACGGCAGCCCCTTCGGTTACCGTGGCATCCCCCTGTGAGGATGTCAGAATACTGTTTGCGATCTGGAAATTCAGATTGGCAACCGGATGGATGTATTCTCCATCAGCGTTTAAGGGGATCTGTTTGACAGTCAGTTGTACCCGGGCCAACAGGACCAGAGTTTCAGCGCCGTAGTCATCCCGGTCAGTAGCAGCACCCAGTCCAGTGATGGTGCCTGCTTCATTGTTGATGCTGCCGGTCTGATCCAATGTAAATCCAGGGCCATAGACAATAGAATCCACCGTCAGATAGTTCGCATCAAAGTTGAAGTCAACCTGGGCTGCTACCAGACCGTAATCTGAGGAATTACTGATACTGACCCAGATTTCGACAATGACCGGATTAAACTCATCAATAAAACTGGCATTTGTGGGAAGTGATCCTGTCTGACCAGAAGTACCGACATTGGTTGACTGCCATTTGACAGTCAGATCTGCACTTCCCTGAATTCCTTCTGCTTCAAAAGCACCCATATCTACGCGGAGAGTTGCATCATTATTTCCATCAATGACGCGATTGACGCCTCTCTGGTCGAGTGTGAGTTCAGGGTCAAAGACGCTGCCATCAAAGGCTGGATTACCCGCGTCTAGCGCAACACTGTTGGAATTCAATGCATGGGTCTGTGTCAGCCCACCGTAATCACCCAGCGGCAGTAAACCAGGATCCTGCCCCGTAATGAAATTCGTTGTTGAGTAGAGGTCGACTCCACTTGTATTTTCAATCAGGCTGTAACTGCCAGCCAGATATCCAAAGACGTCAGCGCCATCGATAGACGCTGTATTGTCAGCAATGATACTGTTGTTAACGGGGAGGGCATAGCCAGCCGAAAAGACTCCACCACCATAACTACCTGAATGGTTATCGGCGATGGTGCTGTTGTGAATGGCGGCACTGTCAAAACCCTGGGGATCTGAATAGTAAATTCCAGCGCCGTCTTCAGTCGCTGTATTTCCGGAAATCGTGCTGTTGATGATGAGTGATGTAAAGGCGCCATTATAAATTCCGCCTCCGCTTCCCAGCAGTGCATCATTCAGTGAGATCGTACTGCTGTGTACCGTCAGGTCTCCCCCATACTGGACCAGGCCACCGGCATTACCAGAACTATAATTATCGTGAATCGTAGAAGCGGAGATGAGGGTTGTCGCCCCTTCTATATAGAGCCCGCCGCCTCCCGGCTGACTGTCCGTATGATTGCCGACGAACCGGGAACCGTTAATTGTCAACTCACCATTCAACTGATAGAGACCACCTCCTCCCCCCAGCGAGGCCGAGTTCAGAGAGACTGTGCTGTTGACGAGAGAAACATCGGCGTTTGTTGCATAGATACCGCCACCATATCCATCGGCGGAATTGTCATCCAGAGTCGTATCTGTCAAAATGACCGATCCGCCTTCGCTGGCGATAGCGCCCCCCGAAGAATATTGTGAGGAATTGTTCTGGAAAAATGAGTCACTGATTTCCAGGGTGCCCGTGTTGTAGATCGCACCGCCAGACCCGTTTTCGGAATGGTTATTTATCAGCTCGCTGTTAATCAGAACCAGGTGTTCCGCATTAAAGATCGAACCGCCATTATCAGTGCGCTGACCATTAGTCAGCTTCAGATTCTGCAGACTGACTTCCAGAACATTGGCATCACTGTCTGTGATATTGAAATGTCGGTTGGTTGTGCTCAGGTTCAACGTCAGTAAAGGTGTACCGGCTTCAGATGTCGGTGCAATGATAGAGATGTCATCAATAATAGGAAGTTGCGAAACCAGCTGGATCGATTTTTCCTCCCCGTTGAATAACGCCGGATCGAACATGATGATGTCGGCTCCATCACCTTTGGGAGACACATCTACTTTGATATCTGAGTTGGCAGCCTGTAATGCTTCACGTATCGAGACTCTCTTGTCCGTTGAATTAAAATTATCTGAAAGCGTTGTGACCAGGATGACTCCATCCGGGGCAATTGAGAAGTTCACCGTTGCCGTATTTGAGTACAGCCCCAGGTTGTCTTTCACACGATACGTAAATGACCCCAGTCCCATGTAACCTGAGCCGTCTGCAATGTAGTTGACCGTGCCATCCGCATTGGCGGTGACAGTGCCGTGCGCGGGCTGATCGACGATTTCAATAGATGACAGGTCAACGGTTCCATCGATGTCTGTGTCGTTTGCCAGAAGATCAATGGGATCAGGTGTATCACCCTGCAAGGTGAAAAAATCATTATTTGCTACAGGTGGAGTACCCACGATGACAGTGACGACCTGATAGTCCTGCAGGACTCGGAAGTTTGCTACATAATTGGGATCGTCGGGGTTAGTCTGCTGAAAGCCAACGGCAACAGTGATTTCATATATGCCAGGGGCCAGACCAGCGTTGGGGCTGACAGTAAGCAGGCCGGTCGTGATGTTAACGGAATAAACCAGTCCCGGGGGGGCGGTAACGGGCACCGCCAGTTCACGGACGCTTAACTTGTCCTGGTCATAGAAATAATAGTAGTTATTGCCATTCGGTGTATTAAAGTCGACGTCCGTGGCGGTCAATTGATATTGAATGGAAGCGCCAGGGCTCACCTGCAGCTCGGGAATATCATCCAGATAGGGATTCGCATTCTCATAGTAATAATATAATGGGAAGGAGTCGGGTGTAGCGTTTACCTGAAAAGTGCGCTCAGTCGTGTTTCCATTCTGATCCTGGGCTGTAACCGTAATCGTGGAGCTTCCGGTATAACCTTCTGCTGCCGTTAATACCAGGGTTCCATTTTCCAGATCAGAAAAGACATCGATGGTTTCAATTTTAATCGTAAAGTCGGGAATCCCATCCGTGGTCGAGATATTGCTCAACGCTTGACGAACGTCTTCTCCTTCAGTCAGGAAGCCGAAAATGGTATTCTGGAAATCATACTGCCGAGAGTAACCGCCAGTGATCGAGAAACGAGAGTCGTTCTGGTCATCAGTAGTGGTCGGGGTTCGGATGCCTTGGATTTCCCCAGTGTCAGGGATAGGGTCTGGTTTATACATTGAGAGCAGACCGGATTGTACATGTTGCAGTTCCGGATGAAACTGATCGTCAAAATAACCCAGGCCAGAGTCGACCAGTCCCGATTCCGAATGGTCGCCCCCCTGTATCA
>JAGQQP010000348.1 GCA_020426085.1 Planctomycetaceae bacterium
CCGATAAGGCAGACTGTATAAAAATGTGGTGTAGTAATCTTCGCTGATTCCCAGACTGCTGTATGTATCGGCAATATAACCGATCTCCACCCCCACCCAGGTCGAGATAATCGCGATCCCGGATACGGGAGCCGCAGTAGAATCGACGAGGAATGCCAGCTTCTCCCGCGAGACTTTCATCCGGTCAGTGAAAGGACGCATGGATGTTCCTACCAGGAGTGAGTTGGCATAGTCATCAAAAAATACCACCAGCCCCAGGAACCAGGTCATTAACTGACTGTGTTCCCGCTTCGTCGCATAACGTGAAAGACGATTGACCAGCGCAGCAGTCCCCCCGCCAGCTGACATCACTCCGACCATCGCTCCCAGAAACATCGTAAACAGAATGATCATCATATGAGAATAGCTGCTGCTGCCCGGCTCAACGATCTCATGTATCACAAACGTATCCAGGGTATGTACGAACCCCAGAAAGAGATTCCCATGTGCTAAAATGACCGCACCGATCCAGATACTCACCAGTAAGGCCAGAATAATGTTTCGAAACCAGATCGCGAGAATGACAGCAATGATGGGAGGCAGCAGACTTAACCAGCGTGAGATGCGATACACCACGACGGTAGCGGTACCGCGACTCTCGGGGTCAATAACAATCGTATCATCGGTAATGAAGATCTTCTGATTTTGTGCCAGGTCCGTTTTAAGCTCGAGTACCCCGTTTTCAAACGGGGGTAATGCCGTATCAACGTCCCTGACCCATAATTCCAGACCGATAATCTGTTTGGGATGACCCGAAAATTCCGTATCGAGAGTTCCATCCAGTTTGAGTGCACGGAGCGTGACCTGACTGACGGGAATACCGATCACGGCAATCGGAGGCGCTTCAATCTCGTAGCGGGCAGGCTCTTTCCTGAGGGGCACATCCGTAATCTGATCGGTCTGCGCCAGAAGACTGGTTAAAATAATCAGCAATGAATGAATTGCCGCCATCGTCCCTCAGGCTGCTAAATCAAAAAAGATTGGTTCGGCGGATTACAAAAGACTTCCATCACGCCATCCAGTGAACGTCCTGCTCGGTATATTGAAACCGATCCCAGTCTGATCTGCAAGCGATGATTTCAGAAAGCGGACACTTTCACAAATCCCGTCACCAGTTAATCCTCTGACGGATTCAGTGGCCAGAAGAGATGAAACGTCACGCCACGTCCCGGACTGGCCTCAGCCTCAATCTGCCCTCCATGCAGATCGACGATGCGCCAGCATTTAGAAAGTCCAAAACCAAGCCCACGCCCCGCTTGTCTGGCTGAATAGAAGGGATCAAACAGATGCTCCTGTTCCTGTTCTGACAGACCCGGACCATTGTCTCTGATCTGTAAATGCAGCATCGGAACTGCAGCTACAGTGGTTTCTTCTGCCGAAATCCAAATCTGTCCCCCCACATCGAGAACATTCAGACAGTTCGAAATCAGATTACTGATCACGACTTTCAACTGTGTTTCATCTGCCCAGAGGCAGTTTGTCCCCGGGAGATCCACTGTCAGCAGAACGCCTGATGAGCGAATTGCCTCACTCAGACTTTGTTGAACGTCATCAACCACTTTAGAAAGATTGACTGCGGTAGGGTGTGGAGCAGGAGGCCTGCCAAACAGCATGGCATCACCAATCATATCTCTGATTCGATAAGCCTGCCCGCCAATCGTCGCCAGTGACTGTCTGCGCTCCGGATCGGTCTCCTGTTTCAGCAGCATCTGCACGCGTCCGGCAATCGTGGCGACTGGATTATTAATTTCATGTCCGGCACCAGCAGCAAATTCTGCCATTGCTTCCAGCTTGTCGGTATTTGGTAAAACACGCTGTCTGGCAACCTTCCCCTGTGCCAATTCAGTATGACAGGAATGACAGTCCTCGTGTTGAGAGCCTTGTGTATTACCTGTTTGCATAGCCAAAGTGAAAAGCCGATAGCTGATTTCCGTTAATTCCGAACTCACAGAAATTGTGTTTTCTGGACCTTGAGTCGAAAACAGAAACACACCCGCCAGAGCTATCTGCTCACAGGGGATCGGAAAAAAATGAACGGGGCTGCTGGAGATCAACTGAAATGGTCTCCCCTGCTCTGCAATCGAACGAGCCTGTTCAGTGAAAGAACGACCTGGATCAATCTGAATTGATGCCTGCGTGAAGCAGTCTGCATCCGCCTGGGAGCGACGAAATATTCCCGCGGTTAATTTCTGGGATTCCTGATCGAACAGAATCAGATAAGCGGCTTTTGCAGCGGTGGCTTCACACCAGACTGCTGCCAGCTCTCCCAGAACGGAATCCAGAGATTCAATCGGGATTAATGAAAACAGGCGTCGGTAAAACACATCCGGCAGGCCAAGGCTCACTCCACCGGTTTCGCTCGCCATCTGACGCTCCATTGAGCAGCATCCACGACGATCGGAAGCGCAATCCGATCGTCATGTCACTGATAATTCACCTGACTCTGAAATCAGCCGGCTGTGTGAACGGATTCCAGATTCAGAAGCGTACAGACGCGATCCGCCAGCTGCTCTACTTCAAATGGCTTTTGCATAAAGTCATTTGCACCGGCGGCTTTCAGATCGTCAATCTTGTCTGCTTCAACCATACCACTGATGCAGATAATTTTGACATCGTCCATGGAGGAATCACTGCGAACTCGCTGGCAGACTTCCTTACCATTGATATCAGGCAGCATCACATCCAGAATGATAATATCTGGATGATATTCTTTAACCATCATTCCGGCATCAAAGCCGTTATTAGCTACACGAATTTCGAAGCGGGAATCCGCTTCCAGTACGTCGCGGATCAACTCTACCAACTCTTCATCGTCATCCACGATTAAAGCTTTACGCTTTCCACTTTCCAGGGCATCCGTAGGAATTCCGTTGTCTTTCATAAACTTAAATAACACATCGCGCGGAATTCTACGAAAGCGAGAGCCGGGTACCCGAAATCCCTTTAATTGGCCTGAATCGAAACAGCGAATAATCGTTTGTTGACTCACTTTGCAAATCTTTGCGGCTTCGCCCGTGGTAAAGACCGTTTTCATATTGCTCATCCATCCTTTGAAGACCCGCCTCTAAGCTGCGGGAAAGACCAAGCGCTGTAAGGCTATTACAACATGCAATAACCGAGCCCCTGCGCAGAGGTAGTGATGACCCGATCATCAACACCGCTGCATGAAACTGAAATCTCCATAATCAGCCTCTTACCTATTTACCTGAAAATGAGGTAAAGCGATAAAAAACCGCATCCTCCAAGGTGCAGTTCTGTGGCCCGTTCACTTGCCAAACGCTACTGATTTTCCAGACGCTTTAAGTATCCCACATAGATACAAACGCCAAAACTTTCAATACCGCTTGACTTTACCAGTATTATCAATAACTCCGATTGTATCTATTCTGACGATATGGTCAACACGCATTCGCCATCTTGACTGAATTATTGAAATAAACGCCGACTGATCCTACACTTACACGCATTAGAAACGGGCAGAATTTAGCCTGAAAAGCACTTTTCCAGGCACGAACTGAAACAAAAGAGGTGCCCAAAATCCCAGCGTAGCAATGAGTTAGGAATATTTGACCACCTTAGAGGTTTTTTTCAGGTCGCCAGACGGCTGGAGCTGTTTAAGTAAAGGACTAAAACTGTCAGGTCAGCCGGAGTTACCCCGCTGATTCTTCCCGCCTGGCCAATATTTCGTGGCTTGACGCGGCTTAGTTTTTCCTTGGCTTCATTTCGCAGATTGGGAACCAGCTGGTAGTTGATATGATCCGGAATGTGCAGAGTTTCCACATTCTTCTGCTTCTCAATCTCAGCGGTCTGACGTTTAATATAGCCTGCATACTGAACTTCGATCAGTACCTGCTGAATGGCGCGTTCAGAGAGCGGGATCGCTTTTAATTCAGGCGCGAATCCGCTGATCTCTTCCCAGCCGGTATCCTGACGTCGCAGCCATTCTTCCAGCGTCTGCCCCTGATGTCGGTGGCCGCGAATGAACTCCATAATCTGAGAGATTTCTGCTTCGTAAGCCTGATACTGATCCCAGCGTTCCTGATTGACCGAACCGACACGACGACCAATGGGGGTCATCCGCCGATCCGCATTATCCTGTCTGAGCAGTAAACGAAACTCGGCCCGTGATGTAAACATCCGATACGGCTCATCCACGCCTTTTGTTACCAGGTCATCGATGAGTACACCCAGGTAAGCTTCGTTACGATCCAGAATCAGATCCTCTTTCCCCGCAATCTTTAATGCGGCATTTAATCCTGCCAGCAAGCCCTGCCCGGCTGCCTCCTCATACCCGGTGGTTCCGTTCAACTGCCCCGCAAAATAGAGCCCGGCAACCAGCTTGGTTTCCAGCGTGGGTTTCAACTGTGTCGGAGTCGCGAAATCATATTCCACCGCGTAGCCATACCGCATGATTTCCGTTTTTTCCAGACCGCGGATGGAATGAATCATCTCATCCTGCACATCGCGCGGCAGGCTGGTTGAAATTCCGTTGCAGTAATACTCGTTCGTATAACGCCCTTCCGGTTCCAGGAATATCTGATGGGAATTGCGTTCGGAAAAGCGTACTACTTTATCCTCGATCGAAGGACAATAGCGCGGGCCGGTGGAATTGATCTGCCCGGAATACATGGGAGCACGATGCAGATTCTCATTGATCAGTCGATGGACGTGCTCGTTGGTTTCCGTCAGATAGCAGGGCATCTGCTGTTGAGTCAGCTTTTCAGTCATGTAAGAAAATGGCTGGGGACGTTCATCCCCAGGCTGTTCTTCCAGTACGGAAAAATCAATCGTGCGTCCATTCAGTCGCGCGGGTGTTCCCGTTTTAAATCGCTGCAGTTCAAAGCCCAGTTGTGCCAGACTATCAGACAGAGTTCCTGTCGTTCCTTCCCCTGCACGGCCCCCCTTGGTCTTTGCTTCTCCCGTGTGCATGATTGCCTGCAGGAATGTGCCCGTCGTCAGGATCACCGCGCGGGCCCGATAAGTCGCATCGCCGTGCACCTTCACTCCGCAAACCTGATCGTT
>JAGQQP010000349.1 GCA_020426085.1 Planctomycetaceae bacterium
AAACGACCCGAATGGACCGTGGCTGACATGCGTATTGTAACCAAGATCTCAAATCCCTGCCAGACTTGATTATTTTGATTTCCGGGAATGCCTGGGGATGACTATATTGACTGGTTTTACTGAATTATGGCTTGAAATACGCATTGGTTGTAATTCCGAACCAGCGAAAGTATGCTGCTTCTAAGTGACTGCCATCCCGGCAGATCGGATTCAACATGTCGCAGCTCAACTCTAACTCGTCTTTTGGCACGGGTCTGGAATGAATCAACGAGAGGAAAGAAGCAACTATGGATACAACGAACGGTCAATTGAATCGTAAATTGCGGATGGCGCTGGTAGGTGGTGGACAAGGTTCGTTTATCGGTCGGGTTCATTCCATTGCTGCCTGTCTGGATAACCGTGCGGAACTGGTTGCCGGAGCACTTTCTTCCAATCCTGAGAAAGCAAAAGCATCTGCACCTGCGTATGACATCAAACCTGATCGCGCCTATGGTTCGATTGAAGAACTCGTTGAAAAAGAATCCGCACTCCCTGAAGATCAGCGCATTGACTTTATCAGTATTGCGACTCCTAATTTTACTCATTTCCCGATCGCCAAAACTGCTGTCGAAGCGGGTTTTAATGTCATCTGTGATAAGCCAATGACATTTGATCTGGCACAGGCGGAAGAGCTGAAAGCACTCGTGGAAAAATCGGGCGTTGTCTTTGCGGTCAGCCATAACTATACCGGTTATCCGCTCGTACGGATGGCCCGCGAAATGATTCTGAATGGAGATTTCGGCGAGATCCAGGCTGTCCGTTCAAATTACATTCAAGGCTGGTTGCGCTCTCGTCTGGAACAGGAAGATCAGAAACAGGCGGCGTGGCGAACCGATCCTGCGAAGTCAGGTGCAGCGGGCGCCTTTGGTGATATCGCAACGCACGCCTACAACCTGGGACGTTACATGACAGGACTGCTGCCTGCTGAAATTTCCTGCAATTTGAAAATCTTTGCACCCGGTCGTCAGCTGGATGATTATGGTCACGCTGTGATTCGTTTTCAAAATGGTGCAATGGGAACTGTCACTGCCAGCCAGATCTCGCATGGTCGTGAAAATGACCTGTTCATCGAAGTGGATGGCACGAAAGGGGCATTGGCCTGGCGTCAGGAAGAACCCAATCAGATGATTGTACGCCGCAATGGCCAGCCACATTCGATTTATACGCGTGACCCAAATGCTCCCTTCATGAACGAATCGGGAGCGGCCGCCTGTCGTTTACCAGCGGGACACCCCGAAGCATTTTTCGAAGCATTTGCCAATATCTACCGATCTGCCTTTGATGCGATGATCAATCGTATTACCGGTCAGCCTTTTGAACCGAAGAACACAATTTATCCTAACGTCTATGACGGTGTGGAAGGGATGTTTTTCATTCAACAGTCTGTCGCCAGCAGTCAGGAGAACGGGGCCTGGTTACCATTCCAGTGCGACTGTGCCCGCAGTTAATCGGAAAAAAAATCTGACAGTCTAAATTGAGCAGATTTGGGAAATGGGAGTTGATAGCAGGATGCGCGCCTGCTGGAGATCGCTATCCTGGTAAGGGAAGGTACGTCGCGATTTCATTGACAAATCGATAACGAGACGCGGGAAACAGGTGTTTCATGAAGAAAATTCCTTTGCATTATCAGATTCTGATTGCGCTCATCGCTGGAACCATTCTGGGGATTATATTTAACCCGGGAGAGATCTCGCTCAAGGATCAGACCTTAACCGTCAGTCCGGTTGCCGGTGGTTTTGAAGTTGTTCAGAAGACAGCAGATCAGGACCCGCAGGAATACGATTTCACGAACCGGGAGCAGATTCTTAAACGGTTTCCGGAGCTGAAAAGCCTGTTTGCTGACGGCGATCCGGAAAAAACGGTCTCTGTGAAAGTGACCGGGCGGCTGATTCAGATCGTGGATGCATCCCGTAAAATTACTCTCACTTACAGTAGGAATGTTGATCAGAAAAAAACGGTCACATCGATTTCTGCGGATAGTGGTGAAGCGCTGACGAAGCAGTATCCGGAGTGGAATGCAGCTTACAATCAATATGGAACGGGCATCTCGCAAAAAGTAATGGCTGTTTCCAAATGGCTGGGTGATCTGTTCCTGCGCCTGCTGAAGATGGTTACGATTCCGCTGATTGTCACTTCCCTGATTACGGGGATCGCCAGTCTGGGAAATGCAACCCGTTTCGGCGCGATGTTCTCCCGAACGCTGCTGTATTATTTCTGTACGAGTCTGCTGGCAATCTTCACCGGCATTTTTGTGGTTAACCTGATTCGACCGGGGATTGGCGCAGATCTACCTGGCGGGAGTGGATCTCTTTCGTCCGGTACCGAATCGGTTGGATCCATCTTTCTGGATATGGTCGATCGACTCATACCGACTAACATCATTCATTCACTGGGCGAAGGCGAATTTCTTTCGATCATCTCGTTCAGTATGCTGACTGGTATCTTTATCATTATCGTGGGAGGCAAGCACGCCAAAGTACTGACGGATTTCTTTCAGGCAGGCTTTGAAGTCATGATGCGGATGACCATGTTTGTGATCAGTCTGGCCCCGATCGGCGTGCTGGCGTTTATGGTATATGCGGTTTCTTCACAGGGGATCGAGGTCTTCAAGACATTGGCCTGGTATATGATTGCTGTCTTTCTGGCATTATTGATCCACGCGGTGATCATCTTACCCTGTCTGATAAAGTTCGTAGCGCGGCGTTCTCCTCTGGAATTCGCCCGCGCAATGAGCCCGGCGCTGATGACGGCGTTCTCGACGGCTTCTTCCAACGGTACGCTGCCGCTGACAATGAGCTGTGTTGAAGAGAATGCGGGAATCTCGAATGAAGTCAGTTCTTTTGTGCTGCCGCTGGGAGCGACGATTAACATGGACGGTACTGCGCTCTATGAAGCAGTCGCCGTGATGTTTATTGCACAGGCTTATACCGGCGTGGTCATGCCTTTAGAGCAGCAGATTCTGGTTGCAGTAACCGCGTTACTGGCCAGCATTGGTGCAGCCGGGATTCCTCATGCCGGTCTGGTGATGATGGCGATTGTGCTCCAGGCTGTTGGCCTCCCGCTTGAGGCACAGGGGGTGATTATTGCCGTCGACCGCATTCTGGATATGTGCCGTACATCCGTTAATGTCTGGAGTGATTCCTGTGGGTGTGCCGTCATTGAGCGGTATCGCTAGGATTAACAATCGGGCCTCGAAGTTCAATCGAAGCTGTCAGATTCCCGGGTTCTCTCCTGATTGCAGATGTGTATCCCTCACAATCGTTACAAACTGACTCATGCCTGATCTGCAGATGCCTGCCTGCCGATAGGAGATTACAGGGCAATCCGCCTGCAACTCCGCTTTTTTCTTCTTCGGCGACTTGGATCAGGTGAAATGGAACAGGTAATCACCCAGCCTCTGGAATGGATACACAGTATCTGTGATCAGTTTACGGAAATTACCGGTTGGCCGTTACGATTCACTCCTGCCAAACCTGGTGAACGAAAATCCCTGGAAGCCGAGTTGTGTCAAAGTGAAAAATACTGCTGGTATGAATCCATAGAAGATGGCAAACGGACTCTGGGATATCTTTATCTGACGCTGCCCGATGAATCGGCAAAAGATCATCTATTCGTGACTGCGATCAAATTTGCCGAACTGGTTGGGGGACTGATCTCTAAAATCGAAGCCATGAGTTCTTCTCTGGAACTGAAAACCAGAGAAGTAACGACTCTGGTTGATGTCGGGCTGTCTGTAACCAGGCAGGAAGGACTGCAGGACGCCTTACAGAAATTACTGGAAGCTGCTTTGCAGTTGACCGGGTTTCGCGCTGCCGGGTTCTTTTTATTAAACTCTGAGTCAAACCAGTTATCCCTCCGCGTACAATATTGTTTGACGGCTTTTGAAATTCCCTTTCATCGCCGAAAACTGGATGAATCACCACCCGACCTGGAGGCGTTTGCTGAAGACGCCCTGATCATCAACCGGCAGGAAAACCCTGAGTTAACCCGCTGGTTACCTGAGGGGTGCCTGACTGGTGCCTGCGTTTCCGTGCAATCGGAATCCGGCCCCTTTGGAACATTGTGGGCCTTTGATCGGCGTGCCCGGCATTTGAAAGACCGGGATATCCATATCCTCAAATCAATCGGTGCCCAGGTCAGTACGATTTTAGAACGTGCTGTGTTAATGAAGGAAAGTCAGAATCAGCTCCGTTTGAAAAAAGAATTGAAGGTGATTTCGGAATCGTTTCCGGCTGAACTGGCTCTGGAATCCCATCGAGACCGGGATTTTCAGGCAGCCGTGCAGACGATCAGCCACCATGAAGTGGGGGGAGATTTATGCGAGTTTATTACCCTGGCCCCACATATCACCTGTTTTGCTCTGGGGGATGCTTCAGGGGACAGCATTCCTGCAGCGGTGGTGATGGCATCGGTCAGGGGAGCTCTCAGAACATTAACAGAGGGACCGATTGAGCAGGCAAAAGACACCCGCTTTGTCATTAGTCGAATCAATACTGCTTTGTATCATACTTCGCTTCCTCATCAGTTTATGAGTATGATGTATGGAGTGATCGATACGAAAAACCGGACTTTCACTTATACCAACGCCGGGCATCCTGCACCGTTCTGGGTACATAAAGGGAAAATCACCAGCCTGACATCGCACGGGATGTTGCTGGGGGTGACTGAGTCAAATGACTATGATTATTCTGTGATCCCGATTTGTACCAATGATATTATCGTGGGATTCAGTGATGGTATCAGCGAAGCGATGAGCAGTGAGCGCAAGATGTTCCGCTCGGATGGTATTATGAAAGTCCTGGAAAATCACATCGAAGATACTGCGGAAGAAGTGATGCAGGGGATCTGGTCCAAACTCCAGAAACACCTGGAAGGCGGAAACGATGGCGACGACAGAACCTTAATGGTTGTGAAATTTGCCCGTAATACAGACTGACTTGCTGCGGTTCAGTCTTTGTTTAGCCCACGATACGAAAACGGGGGCGGTCCTCCGTAGAAACTCCGCGTCTCTCCTGATTAAG
>JAGQQP010000034.1 GCA_020426085.1 Planctomycetaceae bacterium
TCGGACTCTCCCTGGCTCGACTGTTTTGAACTGAACAGGTAGCTGCCCACCAGCGGAATTTCTCCCAGCCAGGGAATCCGAGTCACCCCGGTTGAAGAATCATGCCCAAACAAACCAGCCAGTACAATCGTCTGCCCTTCACGGAGTTCGACAGTGGTCTGGGCTCTACGTGAATTCAATCCGGGAATACCCTGTACTGAGTTACCATCATTAATCTGACTGTATTCCGGCACGATTCGCATGCGAATCAGATCTTTATCAATGACGATCGGCGTCACGACAATTGAGGTACCAAACCCGCGGAATGTTGTTGAAGTTCCCTGGGCACCACCGACGCCAACAATCGTCGGAACCGCAAATTCACCCCCGGCCAGGAAGCTGGCTGAGTGACCGCTCAGAACGGTTAGAGTCGGGCGTGCCATAATTTTGGTTGTACCATTCTGGGCCAGCGCGTTGATCAGAACATTGACTTCGCCAGCTTCAAAGATACCCGTTAAGGTAGAGGGGACTCCCCCCATGGACGATCCGAGGAACTGTCGACCGCCGTCAAACAGTACGCTCAAATCCACACCCAGCTGCCTCATCATCGTACGGTTCATTTGTGCGATGGTCACATGGATCATCACCTGGAATTCTCCCGGGATCTCCAACATGTTGACAATAAATGAGGAGGCGTAGGCATTGTTCCCTAATCCATCCAGCAAACCTGCTCCTCCACCATAACCGCCTCCGTAAGCAGCACCGGCTCCATAAGCCTGTGGTCCTCCCAGGTTGCCTTCGTAGTTGATCACTTCACCACGAACGACGGACAGAATGTTAGCTGCTTCCGTCGCATCAGAAGCTTCGCCTTTGACAATAATTTTCCGGGAGAGAGGAATCAGATACACTTTACTGTTCGGAAAGAGGACTGCTATTTTTCGTTCCAGCTTTCCGTAATCAATCCGCCGCTGGCCTTCCAGACTGGGATCCTGAATCGTATGTACGAGATAAGTGATTGGAGTGTCATCACCTTCAAACCACAGTGTTAAAGTCGTCGTTCCCAGTTCCAGACCTACGATGGAAATTTCCGTAGGTGAATAGGTTACGAATTCAATAATCGAAGGATCAGCAATCGCGTAACGTCGAATGCGTGAATTCGTAATGATCAACTGACTGCGACGAATGATGATTTCCATCTCATCGAAAATACCGGGAGTCGATCGGATTTGAGTCGGCAGAGGTTTCCGGGTGATGCGACCCGTATCCTGCACCATCTGGATTTTCGGTCCGTTCGACTGATCTCCCGCAGCCTGAATAGGGATCACCCCTTGCGGTGCAGAACCATATTGTGCCTGGATTTGATTTTGTGGAAGATACTCAGATGAAATCTGATGTTGAATCTGTGCAGGTGGTTGAGCGTATTGACGTTGAATCCGAGAGGGTTGCGCTGCAGGAGGAGCCCCGCGTTGAAGGGAACGAGTCGGCATTTGCAGCATCGTGGGTCCCTGAGCGAGCGCATGGTGAGCAAACGACGATAGAGTCGCAATCGTGATTGCGATGATTTTTATGGCATTTTGAAAACGAATCGTTTCAAAATTTCGAATTGCCGGTCCATGGCAGTTCTGCGTGAACATCCGCTGTCGCTCCCCAATTGCCTGTACACAGGAAAATGGTAATTTGGTGTTATACTAAAGCTCGTATTCAGGGCTGATCAGCGCCTGATTTTCTCAACGACATGATTTAGAATTAGTAATAACATGTATTTTTTTATAACAGGCTATCCTTAACCCGTTATTCGTTTCTCATTTCATTGACGTATCAGATCACCACGTTCCCATTAACAATTGAGGAAAAACCACTGTATTTGTTAAATCAACGAACGCAATTTGGGTAGATACACACCACATTGTATTGTTTGTATCGGCTAATCATGAAATCAGGATTAGAGTGGTTCGACTTATTTTTCTCTTTCTCCCTTCAAGTTGAGGGGAAACCCTTACTTATGACAAAAATAAAACCCAGGCACAGAGCCTGGGTTTTTACTGAAATGTTTGCATATCAGCGTCTGTTGAAATTGATTACATGGTCTATTTAGTCTTACCAGCGGTAGTTCGTATCCCGGTTATAGGTTGGTGCACCTGGATTGTACCAGGGCCGTCTGTAACTGTAGGAAGGAAAGCGGTAATGTCCATACTCGTTTGAACGATAGAAACCGGGGCCAAAATGTTTAGTATAAGGGTCTACCGATAACGCTTGCGTCTGCATTCCGGTATTCGCTTCATTATAACCACCGTACCAGGTCTGTCCCGCCTGCATGCCCACCTGGGGGCCGGTCATCCCATATGTACCGCCTGCTCCTTGAGTCGCACTATAATAATAAGGTGACCCGACCTGAGGCACGATATTATTGGGCAGCCAGTACTGGTTGCCACCTTGAACATAGCCTCCTCCCTGGTAACCGGGAACAGGTTGTGTCAGCGCATCTGGATTGGCAGCCCCGGGTTGCTGCTGCATTTGAGACTGATAGTTGGCAGCAGGATCCGGTTGAGGCGCCACCGAACTGGGAGGAGGGGGCAGTGTCCCTGATTTCCCCAGATCCGCTCCCGGGATGACGACATCATCCGCATACACGGCGACACAACCAATGGCCAGCAGCACCATCAGCTGAGTGAATTTTCTATAATTTCCCATTGCGCTCTCACACCTCATGTTAGTATTCAAAAACATCATCTCTGATGAAAAGCAAAAAAAGTCCCCGAAAATCGGAGTATGTCTGAAGCAGCTTTGTCAGATCTATTTGAAACCGCAAATGTCCTCGCTCCTTCAGAGCTGAAGCCACTCGCGTTGATACTTAAACCTACATCCTGTTTCAGGAGGGAGACTGAATTCCACAAAAAACTTCATCTCTCCAGCCGTCTTTCGGCAGATCCTGCCGGTTCATTTTGACTGGTTATACTAACCCGATTTAAAAATATGCAGGTTGTAGCGCGCTTATGTGATTTACATGCTGCGAATTTTATGATGAACCTGAAGGAAAAGCAGTTTGATATTCCGATAATAATGATAGCGTGGAGACATCTCGCGCTGAGGACAAAGAGGAAATAGAACGTTTATTCAATTCATGAAACAGATCTGCAATTCTGTTTTTTGAGCAAGAGGGATTTCGGAAATGTCATCAACTATCATTGCCATCGCAATCGCAGCTGCCGTCAGCGGAGACCCGACGTATTCAGACGGGGCCTATGGTGCCGACGTGATCCCTTACGAATACAACCAGCCCATGACCAGTTCCGGTGTTACTGGCGGGATCTATGGAGACCCACGCTTTCCATTCGATTCACAACACCCCTGGCAGCATGGTTATTTCCAGGAAATTTCTCCATACAGTGGATACCATTATTTCAAACCCTATAACTATCGCCACGTGCTCTCGCAGACGCAGACTGCGAATGGCTGGGGAATCACTCCGCAGCTGGCCTATTCGCAGCATTTCTGGAACCGCTATCACGAACAGGCCACCTGGAAAAATTACGCACTTCCTCCGCGGGAAGAAGACATCGAAGAAATTCAGCAGCGGAAACGGGATTTCCAGGAACGTCGGGAAGAACTGAAGTCTTCTTACTACCAGCCTCAGCAGACCATGGTACCAGTTGACTATCAGCAGCAGTACCAGCAGCCTCAGTATCAGCAACCACAATATCAGCAGCAGTATCAGCGACCACTGATGCAGAACAACTATCCTGGCAACTCTGCCGGATATGAACAAACGCCGGTTTATATCAATCGCTGAGTCATGGCGCTGGCAAGTTAATCCGGCTGTATTGAAAGCACGCGCGCGACTTCTTCGGTTGTGACAGGTTGAATCAAACCCCGTTCCGTAATGATGCCGGCAATATATTTCGCCGGCGTCACATCAAACGCGGGGTTATAAACATCTACACCTTGGGGTGCTGTCTGTTTTCCGAACCCATGGGTGATCTCGTCCGGCAGGCGTTCTTCGATGGGAATCTGACTTCCGCTGTCCAGACTCAAATCAAACGTGCTGGAGGGGGCGGCAATATAAAACGGAATCCCATGCAGACTCGCCAGCAGCGCCACAGAATACGTCCCGATTTTATTCGCTGAATCCCCATTGGCGGCAATCCGATCTGCTCCCGTGACGACCGCCTGAATTTTCTGTTCCTGCATCACCCAGCCCGCCATCGAATCTGTGATCAGTGTGACCGGTATCTTGCGCTGCATCAGTTCCCATGTGGTCAGCCGGGCTCCCTGCAGGAGTGGTCGAGTTTCATCGGCGTAGACATGAATCTCTTTTCCCTGCCGCGCTGCTTCGAAGAAGACAGCCAGCGCAGTCCCCCCTCCTGAAGTCGCCAGGCCGCCGGCATTACAATGGGTGAGCACTCCATCCCCTTTGGAAAGGAGCTCTGCACCGACTTCGCCGATTTTGTGACACATCTCCAGATCTTCCTGTTCAATCAGTCGCGCTTCCTCCAGCAATCGCGTATGCATGTCGGCATTGGAAAGTTCCGGCAGACTCGCTGCCAGCTTCTGTAATCGATCCAGAGCCCAGAACAGATTCACGGCAGTAGGTCTGCTTTCTGCCAGATAGGTGGCCGCTTCGGTCAAACGCTGATCAAAATCGGGGCGCTCGCAACCGGTTCCGGTCTGTAACGCAATCACCACACCATAAGCGGCGGCAATTCCAATCGCCGGTGCACCGCGCACGCGCAGTTTTTTAATCGCCTCCCAGACAGTCTCCACATCACGACATTCGATTTCACGAAATTCGATCGGCAATAAAGTCTGATCGATCATCTGCAGATATCCATCTGTTCCGCCGACCCAACGCATTGTGGCGACATCCGATTCTGTCCGATTCTGTAGATTCATATTCGATTCCCTTCCATCTGAGAGGCAGGAGTGATTCCGTTTAGTGAGCCGACTTTGATTCAAAAGCGCATCACATTGTAAGCAGAGCGTCTCTCAATCTAATATACTCGGGCCAGACAGCCCTGAAAACGCTACAGTCAATCTGGATACAGTCTAGTCGAAATCACCTCAAACAAAAAACCCAATGGTTTCACGGGGTTTTCCATTGATTCTGGTAAATGCTTCTTGGTATGCTCAATCGGCACACCTTTTTAAAGATCCTTAAATATCACAGGATTTTCCTTCCTGATTAACTGTCAATTGCTGAATATCAAGGAATCAATGTTATGCTCCCAACAACTGCCCGGAAATTATTCTCGCTTGGTCTGATTGCTGTTCTCGGACTGGCAGCTCCTCTGGTTGCTGAAGAACACTGCGACAGCGACTTCAAAAGCATCTTCAATGGCAAAAACCTGGATGGCTGGCAGGGTGCCACTGACGGTTACTATGCAAAAGACGGCATGCTGATCAGTAAAAAAGATAGCGGCGGGAACCTCTTCACTGATAAGGAATACAAAAACTTCGTACTGCGATTCGATTTCAAACTCGAACCAGGCGCCAATAACGGCATCGGATTCCACGTGCCTCTCAAGCCAAAAACCAGCCCTGCTTATGCTGGCAAAGAAATTCAGATCCTGGATGACACTGCAGAGAAATATGCCAAACTGCAGAAATATCAATATCATGGTTCACTATACGGAACCGCTCCTGCAGAACGGGGCCACCTGAAACCTGTTGGTGAATGGAATACACAGGAAATTCTGGTCGATGGCAATAAAGTCAAAGTCACCCTGAACGGTGCGACCATCGTTGACTTCGACATGACCGACGCCAAGAAAAACGGCACCATCGACGGTAAAGATCACCCCGGTCTGAAACGGGAATCCGGTTACATCTGCCTGTGTGGTCATGGCGCTAAAATCGAGTTCAAAAATCTGCGGATCAAAGAACTCGAGTAAGTTGTTCCCCCCTATTTTTAATCTGATAGAAACAGGATCAGACCGATGAGTTCAGATCAAAAACCAGCTTCTTCTGAAGTGACACGTAGAAGTTTCCTGCAGACCGGTAGCGCCTTTGCCGCCGGTCTCGCCTGGACTGCCCAGAGTTATGGAAGCATTCTGGGCGCCAACGACCGAATTCGTGTCGGCTTCATCGGCGCGGGCGGCATGGCCAACGCCCACATGAATACGTACAACGCGATTCGCGAAAAGAATAACGTCGAAGCAATTGCTGTCGCCGACTGCTGGACGACCCGTGCAGAAGAAGGCAAAGCAAAAACCGGCGCGAAGCATGCATTCTCTGATTACCAGAAGGTTCTGGAAATCAAAGATATCGACTACGTGACGATTGCAACGCCGGAACACTGGCACGCACAAATGACAATTGATGCCCTCGATGCCGGCAAAGCGGTCTACTGTGAAAAACCAATGACGCACAGTATCCCCGAAGCGCAGGCTGTCATCAAAAAACAGAAAGAGACAAAACTGCCGATTCAGGTCGGCGTGCAGGGTATGTCCGATGATTCCTATTCATCTGCAGCCAAAGCCATTGAAGAAGGTGTACTCGGTCAGGTCGTACAGGCCCAGATCGAATACGTCCGTCGCTACGGAGACCAGGGACCCTGGCGTCGTCCGGGACTGAAAGACGATGAAGCCAAACCGGCTGACCTCGACTGGAACGCCTGGCTCGGTCATGCTCCCAAAATCGACTGGAACCCGCATCACTATTTTGAGTGGCGGAACTACTCTCAGTACTCAGGGGGTATCTGCACTGACCTGTTCATTCATCGTATCACACGCATCATGAAAGCCTGCAACCTGCTCTATCCCCGACGCGTAGTCGGCATGGGCGGGATCTGGCAGTGGAACGATGGTCGCAATCTGCCTGACAACTTCGAAATGATCTGTGAGTATCCACGAGGCATGACCGTTTATGTTCTGGGAACCATGAGTAACCGTGTTGGCATCGATCACCTGATTCGCGGCTATCGGGGCACGCTCTACTTCACTCGCGAAGGCTGGGTCGCCAAAGACAAAGATGGCAAAGTACTGGCCGAGCATAAGAAGTCGGGGGCCGAAGATACCAAACTGCACCATACCAACCTGCATAACCATCTTCGTAACGGTGAGGCGTTGAACTGCCCGACGGAACTGGGGCTGGCAGGTGTTGTTGCCGTCAACATGGCAAACGAATCGTGGCGCACCGGACAGATGATGGGATGGGATACCAAAAATGAAAAGATGGCTCCCGCCAATACTCTGGAATTGAGCCACTTCCCTGAAACCAGTTCCTGAGAGAGAACCTTTTCTTACCGAACTCAAGTTTAAATACAAAACGCCCTGGAAACAGGGCGTTTTTTTATATTAAAAACACAAACGTTATTCGGTTCGAATGTAATTCCAGGTTGCCGCAGGAAACAGGAGGTCCCAGGGTACACGCTGTTTGCTGGAATAATGACCTCATTCGATCGGAAAGTGCCGAGAGAAAACTCTACTCCTGAACCGCAAGATGGCACGGCATCACACTGCGCATTGTGTCTGGCACGATTTCCATTCAGTGCTGTCCGTTGAACGATAAAAGTCAACCGTTGTTATGTCACTCATACAACTCTACAGCAGCAAAAGTCAACACTCCCCATAAGGATTTTATTGTATCTCAAGGCATGGAGAGCCCAACTGAAACTGGATCACCAGTCGATCCACAAACCGAAATAGTGGTGAGCAACCCATCATAAACAAGAATTCTTTAGAAGACAAACCTGTAATTGTTTACAATCGAGTTAAGAATTTACCGAAAGCTGACCATTATGTTCCGTTCCAAAATCAACATGTATCTCTGCGTTCTTCTGGGGACTGGCCTGGGCTGGTTTTATGCTCACGAGTACTGGCTCACCCAGCTGCGCATCTGGCAATTCAAGCAAGTCATCGAAGGTAGCGATAAAATTATCTGTTTTTGGATGATCTTCGGCAGCACGTTGCTTTCCGCTCTGTTTGCCAGTTGGAAAGATCGAACCTCACTCTGGCTGTTACTCGCTGGTATTACAGTTGGTGGGCTTGTATTCGCGCTGGCAGGTCCGGCTTATTCTTTCAGCCCCCGTGCAACTCAACAAAACCTGCTCCCTGCTGAAGTGATCTGGGAACAACTGAGCCGCCAAACATTCGGCATACTGCTTGGCGCTTTCCTGTTTCTCTACTGGCCTGAGATCAGCCGATTACTGAATACCAGTCATAGAATCACAACAAACAATTCAACTGAGCTGATGAGGAGTAAAGAAAATAAAAGTGTTTCAGAACATTTGGATCACGGCTAGTCATTAACTTCAAACGCCTAATTACAGCGCGCCACTGCCGGTCAGAATCACACGAATCGTTTTGAACAGAATCTTTATGTCGTTCCAGATGCAGCAGTTCTGTAGATACATCAGGTCCAGCGAAACCTTGCGGCGGAAGCTTTCGACATTGTTGTCGTAGCCATTCACAATCTGAGCCACTCCCGTCAATCCGGGCTTCAGTCCCAGGCGATTGATGTAATTGGGAATCTCCTTACTCAAGCCTTCGATGAACTCTGGTCGTTCAGGACGGGGACCAACTAAAGTCATTTCCCCTTTCAGCACATTCCAGAGCTGAGGCAGTTCATCCAGTCGCGTTTTTCGCATGAAACGTCCCAGCTTCGTGACACGTGGATCTCCCTGGACAGCAAACTGAGCACCATTTTTTTCAGCATCCACAGTCATCGTTCGGAATTTATACAGGGTGAATGGCATTCCATAGCCCGATTCATCCCGGCGGTCGGAACCAGCCTGACGACGATCCGCCTGCAGATCCAGATCAGCTAAATCCATCTGTGACTGGCGGCGGTCAGTCTTAGTCTGTTTTCTTAGGTTTAAACCCACACGTGTCTGTTTGAAAATGGCCGGACCCGGTGATGTGAGTTTCACCAGCACTACCAGAAACAGCAATAAAGGTGCGAGTAGAACCAGCATCGTAAAGGAAACGGCAATGTCCATCAGCCGCTTCATCAACCGCGTCCGTTCGGTAAGATTGCGGACATCCACCCGTGGTTCATCCAGATGCAGTCGCGTCAGCCAACCGGTTGAACGCCACAACTCAACATCCATGTATCCTTTTACCAGGTCCGACAACTCTCCTTGCGGAATCGTGGTTTTACTGGTCTTTCCTGCGATCACTGAACTCATGGCTAACGCTTTCTTCCATTACGTGAAATCAGATTGCGCCCGGATCGTCAGACGAGAGGCACAGTCTGAAGCGTCGGCGATACAGGGCTGCTAAATTTAAGTTAAGTACTTACACTGAAAGGCTAGCTCGGAAAAAGAGACCATGTTTCCGTAAGTCAGCGAGATATCTACTCGTCAGTCGAGACTCTGCTATTCTGATTCGGGTCGTAGAAATAAAAACGGTTACAGGAATCAGAACGATTCTGGTTCCTGTAACCGTCATATCGATTATCAGTATTGAGACAGCGTTAATCAGAGACTACAGGGAGGAATCCCCTTTGATCTGACTGGACAATCCACCAGCGGCGGGCAGATACATCTTTTCGGCGTAATCCATGACCATCCGGTCGGCGTTGAATCGCCAGCCCAGTGTGCGGATTCCGTTTTTCATGCGGGCAATCCACTCCAGAGGCAGATCGTCGTAGTTCCGGTCATAATAGAGGGGAATGACTTCTTCCTTCAGAACCTTCATCAGGTTCAGACCGTCACGATCATCCTGGATCTCCTGATTCACATGCGTCCGCCCTTCACCAATGGCAAACCCGTTGCTGCCATCAAAGGCTTCCGCCCACCAGCCATCCAGGATGGAACAGTTCAAGCCGCCGTTCAACACCACCTTCTGTCCACTGGTACCAGAGGCCTCCAGGGGACGTCGGGGATTATTCAACCAGACATCCACACCCTGCACCAGATGACGACCGAGGTTAATGTCATAATCTTCCAAAAGCACAATCTTGCCTCGGAACGGCGGTTCCTGAGTCAGTTTGAAAATCCGCTGGATGATCTGCTTACCCCGTTCATCCGCGGGATGTGCTTTCCCGGCAAAAATGAACTGCACCGGTCGATCTGCGTCTTCGATAATCTTCAGGAAGGTTTCCATGTCTTTCATCACCAGGTCAGCACGTTTGTAGGGTGCAAACCGGCGGGCAAAACCAATCAGCAGAGCATCCGGATTCAACGCGGTTTTCAAGTGGCTGATTTCCGTGTCCGAACTGCCGCGACGTTGCGCCTGTTTCACCAGCAGATCACGGGAGAAATGAATCAGACGGTTTTTGAGTGCCTGATGTGTTTCCCACAGATCGCCGGGCGTGATCTCTTCAATCCCCGCCCAGACATCGGCCTGGCCGGTTTTGTAGTACCATTTGGTCGGAAGCACACGGTCATAAATCACACGCATCGGTGCCGCCAGCCAGGTCGGCATATGCACGCCGTTCGTAATGTGACCGATGGGAATTTCTTCTTCACTCCGCCAGGGCCAGAGGGAAGCCCACATCCGACGGCTGACCACGCCATGCAGACTCGAAACCGCGTTCGCCAGACGACTCAGTTTGAATGCCAGTACGGTCATACAGAAGGTTTCGCCTTCATTCTGCGGATCAACTCTTCCCAGACTCATCAAAGCATGATGGTCCAGGCCTAACTGGTCGCCCAGTGGCCCCACGTGTTCTTCCACCAGCCCCGCGTCAAACCGGTCATGACCTGCAGGCACGGGGGTGTGAGTGGTAAACACGCAGGACGCTGCGACTTCACGTAATGCGTCATCGAAAGAGAATCCGTCTTCGTGCATCCGGTTCCGCACCCGTTCCAGGGGAGCAAATGCCGAGTGACCTTCATTCATGTGAATCACACTCGGTTCAATGCCGATCGCTTCCAGCGCTTTGACGCCACCGATTCCCAGCATGATTTCCTGGCGAATACGGGTGCGCTGATCGCCGCCGTACAACCGGGCGGTCAGGTTTCGATCTTCCTGGCTGTTTTCCGGCACATCGGTATCGAGCAGATACAAGGGGACGCGTCCCACATTGATCCGCCAGACCTTGGCAAAGATTTCTCCCGAGCGAGTCGCTACCGAAATCATGACCGGCTTTCCTTCGGGAGTGTAAGCCGGAATGATCGGCAGATTCTCTGTCTTAGCTTCCGTATAAGATTCCTGCTGCCAGCCTTCTTTGTCGATATGCTGCGAGAAATAACCTTCCCCGTAGAACAGACCAATGGCAACCAGAGGCAGCCCCAGGTCTGAGGAACTTTTCAGATGGTCGCCCGCCAGAACTCCCAGACCGCCTGAGTAAATATGTAATGATTCGTGAATCCCGAATTCAGCCGAGAAATAGGCGGCACAGCGATGACCCAGAATCGTCGCGTTGGTTGAACCCCAGGTATCAGAGCGATCCATGTATTCCAGCCAGCGACGATAAGCCACATTCACACGTGAGTGCAGGCTCAGACTGCTTAATTTATCATCCAGTTGTTCCGGCGAGTATTCTTTGAGCAGCAGAACCGGGTTATGATTCAATACAGACCATTTTTCAGGATCGATCAGATGAAAAATTTGAGTGACATCTGGCTGCCAGCTCCACCAGAGATTGCCGGCCAGTTCACAAAGTTTCTCATAAACAGTTTTTTTCTTAGCCATTAAAGATCCATCCAATCCGTTGCAGTTGTTTATCGTTCGGTCAATCCTCAGCACCAGTCTGAGGGTGATACTGATGTCGCTCTAGAACACACATTTCCTCTGGTGTCTCTGAATCGATTATACTCATTTCCAATAAATCTGGAGACGCGACAGAAAAACGGGATGCCGTTTCGAATTCACTTCCTGCCCGATCGTGCAGAATCAAAAGATATGAGTTCCATATTAAACAAATCGATTTAAATACAGACGTTTAAAGTATAATGAACTCGAAGATAACTTGGAGTCTTATCGGTCAAACTTTCAACAGGATAAATTGAACTTACAGACAAGAAATATTTTACCAGTCAACTTATTTGCCCCAGACTAACTTTCGTAAACCCGTTTGAATTCAAAGTATGATCCGGTTTGAACAGAAACATATCAATTCGCAGTACACTATCTCCTGTCTGTAAAATCGTTTTCACATTTTAGTGATGTCGAATCAATTTGAAAGAATTTTTATTATGAATCTTCAACGTATCTCAAACCTGCCTCCGCTCCCCCCACGGCCCGTGGATTCTCATAAAGGGACGTTTGGAAAAGTTCTGGTGATTGCCGGCAGTTCCGGGATGAGCGGGGCCGCCTGTCTCTCAGGGATGGGAGCCCTCAGGGGAGGCGCCGGGCTCGTTTTTCTGGCCGTCCCCCAGGAAATTCAATCCATCGTCGCCACTGTGAATCCCTGTTACCTTACCCTGCCACTGCACGTCGAACCGTCAGGTCAATTGACGGGCCCGTCAGCAAAGTTTCTGCTGCCTCAGATTTACGACTCAGCAGCCATCGCGATTGGTCCCGGACTCGGGAAACTTCCCTGGGTACAGATGCTGATCTGGAAACTCTACGCCGAATTTGAACAACCCCTGATCATCGATGCCGATGCGTTAAATGTGATCGCAGAATCTGATCAAAGCCTGCCTGCAGCCGCCGGCCCGCGGATCTTCACCCCTCATCCCGGCGAATTTGCGCGGCTCACAGGCAAAAGCATCGCCCAAATCGGTGAAGACCGGGAAGCAGCCGCCGTGGAATATGCCCGACAGCAACAGATTATTCTGCTCCTGAAAGGGGCCGACACCCTCATCACCGATGGCACCAGTATCGCCGTCAACACAACGGGCAACAGCGGCATGTCGACCGGCGGGACAGGTGATGTGCTCACCGGGTTGTTAACCGCATTGTGCGGACAGGGCATTTCTCCTTTTGCCGCTGCGCAACTGGCAGCACACCTGCATGGACTCGCCGGCGATCTGGCTGCAGAGGATCTCTCACAGCCCGCGCTCATCGCTTCGGATCTGCTCGACTACCTGCCTGATGCCTGGCTGCAGTTACAAAGTCAAACGGAAAATGAATGACACAGGAAACCGATGCCTATTCGGTTTTCTGAGAAACTGCCTGGCCTGTCGGCATCGGATAAACGGGGGCGTTCGAATCCGGTTTGCGCTTCAACAGTTCCGATAACTGAAACCCGTAATACTTCTGATTCGCAGCGGGTTTTCCATCCGAACTGGCATTCGCAACCCACAGCTTCGTTGATTTGGGTTCGAAGAGCACGTTATGCAGATTGGACTTCATCGCCACCGGGCGACTCATCAGTTCAATCGCGGACTCAGCTGTGAACTCACCATAACCCTGCTTGACCCGGCGGGACAGTTCCTGATAACGATCGCCGGCAGAGAGCAACGCGGCATCTTTCACCGGGTTCGGAAGCAGTGGATGCGATTCGCCTGGTTGAATCAGTTCCATCTTCTCCCAACTGGTTGCCATCCCTACAGAGCGGTTCGTTTTGCCATCGGCAATCACATAATAATATTCGCAGGTGCGATAGTTATCCCGAAACACCGCAATCGCTTCATCCAGATCTTTCGCCGTTTCCAGTACTTCGCGGACCAGGAACGCCATTGGTACTCCCGACCAGTGTCCCAGACCCCGGCCCCCCATTTCACCAATTGAAACGGACTGCATATTCATCCCGGTGACAGAGCCTATGAAACCGGCGTAGGAGACATTCACAAATGGAATTCCCCCTTTCGGTTCCGCTACGACCAGCACCGCATGATCCTGCAGACCCCAGTCGCAGGCATAGTCCAGCACGCGACCATGATACAGGGTCCCGTCTTTCGTCGCAGAGTTGGCAATTGAGAAACCGCTGCAGTGAAACATCTCCGGGATGAAATTGGTGGCTCTCACATCTTCATAGGCGATCTCGGCACCCGCTGCCAGCCCCTGCATCTCATCCACATATTTCTGCGGCGTGTAAGGTTTTTGAATTTGTACGACCGTTTCAATCGCCTGTCGCGGCTTCAGTTTCACCGCTCCCAGATCGACCAGGGTCGTCTCCCCTTTTTCATTGAGCAGATTGTACATGTTCTTGCGAATATCTGCCTTCAGTAAGACTCCCTGCTGGTAACCCATCTCGTAATGAGTTCCCTTCAGATGCAATACATAATAGCCGTCAATCTTTTCCAGCCAGCCTTCACCACAACGGGCGATCGTCTGAGCCGACGCGACGATTGGACTCAGACAGACAAATGTCAGCAGAAGCAAAAAACATAAACTGGAGAATCGGCGAGAAATACGAAGCATAAGAAGATCCTTTTCACTCATCAGAACGATTGAGAAACGGAGAAGTGTCAAGTTTTCCGATCAGATACACATTATGACAAATCCAATGTGAGATACAAAATTAATTTGACGACAGTTGATTAAAAATGAACATAAAAACACTTTTCAGGTTCACATTGCAATTACAAGCCGCTTAGACTTGCATTCAGTCACTGGAATGTGTGAAGATTGACGGCGCGGAGACCTGAAGGTACTGTAAATACCTCACGCCTATAGAATCGGTTTCAAAGAACTGCTGTTGAAACTGCTTAGTGTCTTCCCAGATTGTATTTTACGCCTCTTCATTCGCTCTTTGTTAGCAATCTCTATGTTTCGAGTTTTAGGCAACATTGTAGTCCGTTACTGGCAAGTCATTCTTGTGTGCTGGGTTGTGGCAGTAGCAGGGATCTCTTACGTCGCACCGGAATGGTCTTCGGTGGTACAGAACGGCGAATTTGCATTTCTCCCCGCTGACTCTCCCAGTCTGCAAGGCGAGAAACTGTTCAAGCGCGCCTTCCCCGATGATCTGCTGGCCAGCAGCATTGTGATCGTCGTACGTCGTGAACACGGCGACCAGGGACTTCGCCCGCAAGACCTCAAATTTATTGAGGACACTCTCAAACCACAACTTGAAAATATTGTGGAAGAACAGGGAGGCTATGCCACCGAGAACATAGAACAGGGTGAAGTATCGAAAAAATCGAATATCTCACGCATTCGAACTTATACCGATAAATCGATCGGCGATCTGCTGCAGAGCGAAGATAACAAAGCCTCGCTGGTCATCGTAGAACTCTCGACAGAATTTCTGGATCAGAGTAATGCAAAAACCGTTGAGAGCATTGAAAATCTCCTCAAAAATGATGAATTCAAAAAGTCGATTCAGCCCGGCCTCGATATCACACTCAGTGGCATCGCCACTGTGGGCCGCGATATGATTCGGGCGGCAAACCAGAGTGCTGAAGCAACCGAGCTCTGGACGGTACTGCTGGTAATTATGCTGCTGATCATCATTTATCGCGCTCCCATTCTGGCTTTGATTCCGCTGTTCACAGTCTTCGTCTCGGTCAAAATCGCACTCTCCGTTCTGGCAATTCTGGGAGACTGGGGCTGGGTCGGTCTGTTCTCCGGCATCGAAGTCTACGTCACCGTCATTCTCTACGGCGCGGGAGTCGACTACTGTCTGTTCCTGATCGCCCGCCACAGGGAGGAACTGGACAAGGAATGCACCTTCAAGGAAGCCATTTCCAACTCCATCGCTACTGTCGGTGCTGCTCTGGCAGCCAGTGCGGGGACCACGATGTGCGGAATTGGCATGATGGTCTTTGCAGAGTTCGGCAAGTTCCAGCAGGCCGGCATCGCCATGGCGCTCAGTCTGTTCTTCGTACTGCTTGCTTCCCTCACACTTTCACCGGCACTGCTCTGTCTCGCCGGTCGTTTTGCCTACTGGCCGCAAACATTCAATGAACGCGTCGCGATTTCCGCCGGCTGGCTG
>JAGQQP010000350.1 GCA_020426085.1 Planctomycetaceae bacterium
CGGCGGTGTACCTATCGAGCCCCAGTCCACGTGTTTACGTAATTGAGTGTCCCAGACAGCACCGAACATGCCACGTTCCAGTTCGATCCCAAGTCGTTTGCGAATTTTCACAGCGGAATTTCCCCGCTCCTCCAGCAAACGGAATTCGCATTCCATATCGAAATCACTGTACGCACTTTTCGTCTGCAGGTCCTTATAACCGGAGGCCCAGGTGATCTTATACCCTTTCGAACCTGGATTCAGACGGCAGCCTTTGGGATCCATCTCCATCTGATTAACGGATGAACCGAGCAGGACGGTCCACTCCGGCGCATCGCCTGCAGGATCGTAGGTCAGGCCTTTGGCTTCGGTTGAGTTCCATTCACATAAAATCCCCCCCCGCTTGCTTCGATCCAGGCCGGACCAGTTCTGGATTGTTCTGGAAAATCCGCTCTGCTGCTCCGCAGCGCTGGCAGCAAGACTTTTCAGAAAACGTGAATCCGCCACCGGCTTACCGTCGCTCCAGGTCCATTTTCGCAGTGCAGGATCATAACCCGCATCGATCCAGCACACGTCTACATGATCCCGCAACAGACTGAGCAGAAACTGATTTTCCTCTTCCGATTCAATCCGGGCCAGCTGACCGCCCAGATGCGCACCAACGCGTCTCGCTTCATCGATCGTCCAGTTACCTTCCACAAACATGTACTGATGACCTTTGAAATTGATCCGTTTGCGACGGGTAATCGAAGAGGGAGATGGGAATTCAATTGTCGACGGCGCAGGCAGCTTGACTCCCTCGGGATAATGCACACGCGGATAACACCACATGCTCCGGTCGAAAAGACTGTTCCCCAGATCATCAACCAGCAGCTCCAGCCGCTTCGTTCCGGCGGGAAGGGCTACGGAGATTTTTTCAACACAGGTTCTCTCCCCCATATAGACCGGCTTACCATCGGCCAAGACGATATATTTGACACCCTGACTGAAGGGGCAATACCCTACCGCTTCAAACCGCGTCGCCCCGGCTGGTAACTCGTAGACCAGCGAAGAAGGAGCATGTGCAAACAGAAATTCATGACAGAACACGAGGCTTTCCGGCGTAAGCGGACCTGAGCCGACACTTTCAAAAGGAACATTGTGGGTCAGCCCGCCGATTTCCAGCTTCGATTCAGTGATCGTAAACGGCAACGCAGCTTCGCCCTGCCGATCGGAATCATCCCGGATCTGATCGACCGGACGTGAATAGAACCGGGGCTCACACCAGTAGACCCGATCGCAATACGTACTTCCGGCCGAATCCGTAACCAGTTCCATCTGTTTGGCACCACGGGGAAGATTCAACCTGATCTTCGCACAGGGGGCCTCACCCGTTTCGGTAAGCAGTTTCCCGTCCACGAAGATCTGATACTTCACAGCACGGCTCGCATTATTATATGCGTTCACGGAAAAACTGACGGCCTGATCCGGAATCGGACACACCAGACGGGAAGGGGCATGAGCAGCGTAGTATTCTTTACAGAATACCGGCGTCGTGCTCACCATCGGCCAGATCGCGGAATAATCACCCGTATCGTGATTGTCCCAGAGCGGCGGCTGATTGACCCCCAGACGACCACCTCCCACGCGAATCTGCACGGGACGCTCGTCAACTAGCCGCAGAATTTGAGAAGGAACTCCAACCTGAACCGCAGTAGAGTCGGGATACAATGCATGTCGAATGGACCCCGACAGCCCACGGACGCGTGCCTTCTGGAAGAGCGTTTCATTGTCATAGCTGGTCAGCCACAGATGCTGTATCCGGTTCACCGCCCAGTGAGCCCTTTCGTCGTTCGCCAGCCTCCACAGCGGACCTTCCCACTGCAGAAAATTTGCCTCGCCGTCCAGGTCGACTTCGATACGGGCCATTTCATGCTTGTGTCGTACACGAATGGTAAAGCGATGAGCCACGTCGCCTGCCAGTGCTACGTGAGTTTTTTTGAGGGGACTGTCGTCATAGTTTTTTTTATCAACCGAACTGATCACCGACTGTGTGCCGTCAGAACGACCGAGGATCAGATGCAGCATGTGACGACCGACGGGGAAAAATACACCCACGCCTTCGTTCTTCCCTTTGCGGATGAATTCGAACTCCGCGTCGTAATCACCGGTGATCACTGCCGGAAGCGGGAACCGCTGAAACTGCCCCGCAGAGCCCGGCCTCATACGAATCGATTTCCCACTGGGTGATTCCGCCAGGTAAGCATTCCAGGCATCCCCCGTTGCTCTCCAGTCGACTCCCTCCGCCCACTCCAGCAGGTCAACCCATTCCCCCATCTTTGCACCCGCAAATCGGACTGGAGCAACCCCCTCTTTTTTACCCTCTGCCTCTTCTCTCCCCCCTGATTGTGCAGAAAGCTCTGCCACGCAAACGTACTGAAACAGCAGAAACACAATTAACAGAGAAGTAGCAGAAAATCCTGAGCGATAATTCAAAGGTCGTTTCACTAGTTGTCCCTTTCAGTCTGAGCTCACAATAGATGCACATCAACAGATGGAAATAATTATACTTTTTGTGAATTCAGATGGAAGCAGCAACTTCGATAGATGTCGATCGCATTACAACATTTGATCGCAGGTTCAGAACGCCTGTTGAGAGAAACGAATCTTTTTCAACGACAAAACCTATCATCACGATAAAGTCTCCAGCAGATTCAGTTCTGCAGTCCCTGCACTTACTGACGTGTCCTGGCGCATGCCACAAGCTACTGGACTAAAGATGCTGATACCGGCAAACGCCCTGAACGCCTCAACGTCGATCTTCAGTTATTTCGTTGAACCTCCCATGCGAGTGTCCCTGATCTGCCTTAAAAACCTGTACCAAGTCTTATGAAGGTTGGTTTAGGTAATTTCGCTGTGCAGTTGGAATGAGGGCGCAGCCCGATTGGAAACTGCACAGCGACTCGCAAACTCTGCCGGGGTAATATATCCCAGCGAACTGTGTGGGCGTTGCCCGTTATAATCTTCCTTCCAGGCAACTGTGAGGCTGCGGGCTGTTCCCAGACTCTCAAACACTTCGACTGCCAGGAAATCATCCCGGAATCGACTGTTGAAGCTTTCCGCATAACCGTTTTCCCAAGGGGCTCCCGGCTCGATATACAACGAGTCAATCTCCAGTTGACTCAGCCAGCGTTGAATCGCTTTGGAGACAAATTCCGGACCATTGTCACTCCGGATGCACTGCGGCACTCCTCTGAAAGAAAACAGTTCGGCCATCATCGCCGTCCGAAAAGACTCTGCCAAGGAGGGACATCGATTTCGGGATGAAGTCGCCGTTGAAGATATCTAATAGTGCACTACCAATCAGTCATAGCTACGGGACGGGGTGTTATGATTTTCTCGGATACGACGACGACGTGCCGCTTCTTTTTTGACTTCTTGTACAAATTCGTAGATTGCTTTATAAAAAGACTGTCGCCAGTGACATGCCCCACGAATGACGCCAGTCACACAACTTAGTGTTCTGTTGTTTTCCCGGCTGTTCTGCTCGCCTGTTGAAGCGGAGCGGAAGCAGGCGAGCAGAGCAGCTTCGCTTCCGGCACCGGGGGGGAGTCCGTCATGTATCGCGATTCAGAAACCGCAAAGCCTCACACTGAATACTCCAGTACGCGTTGGAGTTCGATTTTCATTTCGGTTGCAGATGAGTTGCGTTGTACGGGAGATTTTTTGAGAGACCTCAGCACTACGTCTTCCAACAGATCAGGAATCGCGAGATGAATGGTCTTGGGTGGAGCGGGCGATTGAGAGAGTATCTTCTCAATTACCTCGGTATTTCGTCTGGAGCTGAAAGGATTTTCTCCTGTCAGCAGTGCATATAAAGTGACTCCCAGCTGGTACAGATCAGAACGATGGTCAACCGGTTCACCGCTGCCCAGTTGCTCGGGAGACTGCCAGGCGAGATCGCCGACGATATCTTGTTCAGTGGTGATCTGCTCCAGCTGACTGTGATTCCAAGCTTTAGCGAGTGTGACATCTCCGAGCATCGCCTGTCTGGATTCGTTGTACACGAGAATATGTTCTGGCTTGATGTTTCGGTGCACAATTCCAGCCGCGTGAATCACTTCCAGCGCTCGGCAGATATCGATGCCGATGCGAGTTACCGTGCGCCAGTCGAGCATCCCGGCAATGCCAATTTTTTTGATCATCCCGGCGGCGCTGGTCCCCTGCACGTATTCGCTGACAGTATAACACAATCCGGTAGACAGCCCCGCGTCATGCATTCTGATAATACGGGAATGTTGAATTGTCATCATTGTCTGCACTGCCCGCAGGAATCGTCGTCGCATCGTTTCATCATAAAATAAATCAGGACGAAACAATTTTAAAGCGACATCCCTCTCAGCGCGGAAGTCTCGCGCTGCGAATGTCATCCCGGTTCGGGTATTGGCAATCAGGGTATGTAGTTCATATTGTAGAAACGACCTATGCAGATAGCTGGCTGGAACAAAGGGTTTCAAGCTGAGTGCGGGGTTTTGAACTCCGGCTTTTACAGGCTGTAGCTCGTTTTGCTGGCTGTTTCCCTGGGAGAACAGGTCCAGATCTGCAATTCGCTTTGGTGGTAGGGTGACCACTTCCGGAGCGGATTCAGCTGCTAAATAGATATCCGTTTCACCGATCGTAATTCGATCTCCGATTCCAAGTTCCGCGTCTTCGACCTGCTTGCCGTTCACGAAAGTACCCCAACGACTACTGGCATCGGTCAGAAATACTTTGCCCTCCCGCGCGAGGACGCGGCAATG
The DNA here is from genome assembly GCA_020426085.1 of Planctomycetaceae bacterium. Taxonomy (GTDB): domain Bacteria; phylum Planctomycetota; class Planctomycetia; order Planctomycetales; family Planctomycetaceae; genus Gimesia. Next base: position 4,758 of record JAGQQP010000350.1, read on the forward strand.
AACTCTGGATGCAGCAGGATCCTCGATTTGAATATCACAGGCATTCCCTCTGCCAATCAGAATCAGCTCGCTCGATTCGAGTGGATGCAAATCACAATTAAAAATGAGATGAAACATATTCAGAATCCCTGTTTGTTAGTTAAGTGAAGTTGGCTTTAATCAATGTTGCGAACCATGAATTCCCAGAGCAACGGGGCATGATATCACCGGTTCTTGTTAAGAGAGATGGAACCATTGTCGTGCCTCGCGCATCACTTTGGGCTGCCAGACGCAACAGTGTT
>JAGQQP010000351.1 GCA_020426085.1 Planctomycetaceae bacterium
TCGGAAGTACTTTGTTTCGAAATTCCATTCTCTATCATTACCTGTCAATCGTGCTGCTGGTATTGCCACCTCAGTTGATTTGTGTGGGAACCATCGTCGCGTATGTGGTTGCCTGCCGCAGACAGCTGATCTCACAAACGGGCTCGATCGGGGCGCTGGTGCTCTGGTTGTGTTCGCTCGCCGGAACTCTGATCTGGATGCTGGAACGCTCACAATACCATCACGGTGTCAATTGGGGGTTATTACTGCTCTGCGCGTCACTGGGAGCCCTGATTCTTGCACCCTTCGCCACGATTCCGCTGGCGCTCTCGTGGAACCGGCATCGGTAACTCGGCTGCTTTCAACCGATTACGCTGCAGGCTTGCCGCCTTAAATCCTGTGAAATTCTGACTTTCAACGCAATTCCCTCTCGATAGTGACTTGCAGTCCTGAGCCGAGCAACTAAAAATAAACAGTGAAAGCAGCTGTTCTGTTTCAGGGCTGATCGGTCAGTGTGCACATTATCAGAATGTGATGCCTCCTCCCCTGAAACGGCGTTCTGCGATCCTGTATCAGCTATCTGAGTCGTTCTACTGAGGAAAAATCATGACAACTGCAACCTCTCGCATCTCCGCGCGAACCCTGTCGGCAGGGGTCGTGTGTGCTCTGGCCATCAGTTTCAGTATTTCCCTGAGCCAGGCTGAAGAACCAGTCATCAAGGTTCCCCTCGGACTGCCTCCGATTCAATTTCCGGAAGACAACCCTCCCACTGCGGAAAAAATCGCATTGGGAAAACAGTTGTATTTTGACAAACGGCTCTCACGTGACAATACCATTTCCTGTGCCAGCTGCCATGCTCCCGAGAAAGGTTACAGCAACGCCGATCAGTTTGCGACCGGCTTCAAAGGCCAGAAAGGAGGCCGCAACTCACCTACGGTGATCAATGCCGCCTACAACAAATTTCATTTCTGGGACGGCCGCGCCGGATCGCTGGAAGAACAGGCGCTGGGCCCGATTGCCAACCCGATTGAGATGAATCTGACTCATAAAGAAGCCGTCGAGCGGATCAACGCCATCCCCGGTTACAAAAAACAGTTCCAGAAAATCTTTGGCTCTGATGCGACAGAAGAAAATATCGCAAAGGCCATCGCCACTTATGAGCGAACCATTCTGTGTGGCGACGCTCCCTACGATCGCTTTAAAGCAGGCGACAAAAAGGCGCTTTCCGAATCCGCACAGCGGGGCATGCAGCTGTTCTTCGGGAAAGCCGCCTGCAGTTCCTGCCATTCCGGACCGACTTTTACCGACCATGCGTTTCATAATATCGGCGTAGGAATGGATGCGAAAGAACCGGACGCCGGTCGCAAAGCCATCAGTAATCTGGGCGGCGATCATGGCAGCTTCAAAACTCCCGCGCTGCGTGATATTGCCCGATCTGCTCCTTATATGCACGATGGGAGCATGAAGACTTTGAAAGAAGTTGTAGATCACTATAATAAAGGGGGCATTCCCAACGAATTTCTCGACGAAGAAATCTTCAAACTGAATTTAACCCCTCAGGAAGTCGATGACCTGGTGACCTTCATGAAAGAAGGCCTCTCCAGTTCAAATTATCCTGAGCATAAAGAACCTGAGTTACCCTGATTGAAACTCTCTCGGCGGATGTCTCCTATCTGAAGACGAGACGCAAACTAATTGAAAATCCCTTTTTCAAAGGAAGATGAACACCATGCAGTGGAATTTACAACGAATCTTGAAAGCAACCGCATTCTGCCTGACCGCAGCCTGCCTGTTGCTCGGAAGTTCTTACCTGGTTGCCGATGAAAAAGGTGACAAGAAAGGCGATGACAAAAAGGAAGCCGCCAAGGAAGAACCTAAAAAAGAAGCTCCCAAGAAAGAGGAGCCCAAAAAAGAAGAACCTAAGAAAGAAGAGACCAAGCCTGCTCCTAAAAAGGAAGAGCCTAAGAAAGAGGAACCCAAGAAGGAAGAACCTAAAAAGCCGGCTGTCACAGTAAAAACTCTGGTCACCAATCTCGAAAGCCCCAGCGGCATCGCCATCCAGGATGGTACCGGGCACGTCTTTGTTGCCAGCCGTTATGGTGTGTATCGCTATGATGCCAAAGGGAAGACCGTCGATCTCGAAATCGCCGGTTACCCGACCGACGTTTACGGCAAAGGTCCTAAATACAACATCGGACCCCTGGGCGTCGCTTTCATGGATAAAGATCACCTCGTCGTAGGTGACGGCAGCCGTCCCGATGCAGAGGAACTGGTTCGCATCTACAAAGTCGGCGACAAACCTCTGGAAAAATGGGTCAAAGAAGACACCGCTGTGCAGACTCTGGGTCCCATCAAAGCTGGCGACAAATCTGCCAAGGGTGAAGGAAACTTCTACGGCGTCGCTGTGGGTGATGGTGCGATCTACATCACCTGTAATGGCGACGACACCAAAGGCTGGGTCGCCAAGTCGGTCATCAAAGACGGTAAAGCCGGTCCGCTGGAACCCAGCATTGCGACCAAAGAAGCAACCAATGTTGATGCTCCTGTCGCCATCACATTCTCACCCGATGGAAAAGAACTGGTTATCGGCCAGATGGGTGAAGTTAACGTTGCTGGTGACTGTCTGCTGACCTTCTACGATCCCAAAACAGGCAAACTCACCAAGAGCCTGAAAACCGGTCTGAACGACATCGCTGGCCTGGCTTACAGCCCCAAAACCAAGAAGCTGTATGCCACTGATTTCTCCTGGGTCGACGCCACCAAAGGAGGCCTGTTCGAACTGAAGATCGACGGCGATAAAGTGACCGCTGAAAAAGTGATCTCACTGGACAAACCAGCCGCCATCGCCTTTGACAAAGAAGGCAACCTGTATCTGACCGTCTTCGGAACTCAGGGGAAAGATCCTGAAAAATCTCCCGGTTCACTGGCAGTCATCAAGGCTGGTCTCTAAAACTGACGCTCATCATGCGGGTTGCTTCGCTATCCGATCGACCCGCATGCTGTTGGAAACAATATTTCTATCACCAATATTTTGAAGGTAAGTAAAAACTAATGACAGTTCAAGTTATGCAACCCGCTCCCGATTTTGCACTGCAGGGTTACGATCGCGCCTCTGATTCATTCAAAGACTACAAACTGGAAGATTTCAAAGGTAAATGGGTTTGCCTGTTCTTCTATCCGCTGGACTTCACGTTCGTCTGTCCAACAGAACTGGTCGCATTCAATGAATCTCTGGGCGAGTTCGAATCACGTAACTGCCAGGTTCTGACTGCCAGCACCGACAGCAAGTACTCCCACAAAGGCTGGTGCGACGCTGATCCTCAGCTGGGTGGTCTGAAATACCCGATGCTGGCCGATGGTACTCACAAACTGTCTCGCGATTACGGCGTGCTCAAAGAAGACGCTGGTATCGCACTGCGTGGTATCTTCCTGATTGATCCCACCGGTGTCTGCCAGTGGCTGGCCATTCACGGTCTGAGCGTCGGACGAAACGTCGAAGAAGTTCTGCGTGTTCTCGATGCACTCCAGACTGGCGAAAACGTTCCCTGTAACTGGAAAAAAGGGGACAAGACGCTCTAGGCCGTCTTGCATTCGTCAAATGAATTTCAAGCAGGAGACTCCCATCCGGGGCTCCTGCTTTTTTTATCGCCTGACTTCAGAATGATAGTAACCTGTATCATCATTTCATCCCCGCTGGGCTGCGGTAAGTTAATAAAACCCAGTGGTTTGAATACGAAAGTGAACTTCTACGCTTCGTTTTTACGTGACATAAGGCCCGTCTGCTGCTACCTTAAAATGATCAGAACCTGATTCGCATCCGATCCAACCGAGGAGAATTCCGTTGAAGTGCTCAACTTTTTTAGTCCGATTTTCATTACTCTGTTTACTCACCTGCTGCTCGGTCTCCTGCCTGGCTTCCAATCAGGCGGATCAGAAAGAACAACAGTCAAAAAGTCAGGATCAAGAGAACAAGCTTTCGGTTCTGCTCATAGACGGACAGAACAATCATCAATGGCAGTTGACAACGCCGCTGCTTAAAAAAATCCTGGAGAATTCAGGGAAGTTCACCGTGGAAGTCTCCACCACACCGCCGGGTGTTCCCCGTAAACTTCGTAAGCCGGCCAACAAAGAACTGACACCCGAACAGGAAAAGCAGTTCGCAGAATACCAGAAGGCCTGGGAAGCGGAAGTCGCTCGACTGCAGAAAGAGAACCCGGCACTCTGGAAGAAGTGGCGTCCCGATTTCAAAAAGTACGATGTGATCGTCAGCAACTATAATGGCGAAAACTGGCCCAAAGAAGTACAGCAGGCCTTCGACGAGTACGTCAGCAACGGAGGTGGTTTTGTTTCGTATCATGCCGCCGACAATGCCTTCCCCGAATGGCCTGCTTACAATGAAATGATTGCCGTCGGTGGCTGGGGGGGCCGCGATGAAAAATCGGGTCCCATGCTGAGGCTCCGCGAAGGGGAGTGGATCGAAGATACCTCCGCCGGTCGTGGGGGCACACACGGTGCGAGGATTCCGGTCGTCGTCAAAGTCCGCCAGCCCGAGCATCCGATCGTGAAAGGACTTCCCCAGGAGTGGATGCATCCCGCAGACGAAGTCTACGGCAAACTCAGAGGCCCTGCGAAAAACGTCAGCATCCTGGCGACTGCTTACTCCGAACCCGAACAGCGGGGCACCGGCGAACATGAACCGATCATGATGACCATCGACTACGGTAAAGGACGCGTGTTCCACACCACGCTGGGCCATGATGTGACGGCACTGCAGGGAACCGGCTTCCAGATCACATTACAACGGGGCGCCGAATGGGCGGCGACCGGTGATGTCAAACAGCCCGTCCCCAAGGTCAAATGGAACGACCACGAACCGACGGTTCAGGAACCTTAAGGCGTCGGCGTATTCTCGGGTGAGAGTGAGTTGATTTCACTCTCGCCCAGTTGTTTGTGCAGTTGTACCGGCTTCGACTGATTTTTTCGCATCCGCAGGTTGAGCATTTCGACGCAAACGGAAAACGCCATCGCGAAATAGATATAACCT
>JAGQQP010000352.1 GCA_020426085.1 Planctomycetaceae bacterium
AAACCGTCAGCGAAAACGTACTATAAGTTTTCACATTACCAACCTGCTCAGCGACCGGGTGGCACTGTTGGCTCGCCCAACAGTGCTGATATAAAGGGCCCATTTTTCATTGGTAAGATGAGGGGGATCATAATCGGGTAGCCCCGGATGTAATCCGGGGTTGTCGCAGACAACAGGAAACTGTCAGAACAGACAGACAAACCAGAGTACCAAAGCCGACCAGCCTTTGCAGTAGGGGCGGCACCCATGTGTCCGCCCGCCTGGCGAGGTACAAACCAGCTTCACCCCACAACGGGAACCGATGAAACGCTCGAAATTGATATTTCTACCACGAAAAACACGTAACCACATGAAAGTGAAAAGTGGGTAAGCCCGAATGCAATTCGGGCCGAGCGCAGCGAGCAAGAGGTCGCAGTTGCCGCGTTCGTTTCAGAACCGGTCAGCCTATCCTTTCACGGCACGGCCGGACAAGCCGGACCGTGGCACACGGTAACTTTTTTTGTATTTGTGTTTATCCATATTGTATCACCTCACTCGGGTGGCACTGTTGGCTTGCCCAACAGTGATTACAAGCCGCTCCCATCCCATAAAAGTAAAACACCATTAGCGGCAGGGGCAGACCACATGCGTCCGCCCGACTGACGATGTTCTAAACTCTTCATCGACTATTTCACAAAAACATCCCTGGCTCGAACATGCAAACCAGGGATGTTGTAAGTTTCCGTCAGGCGATCACTTTTGTAATCACGCCTGAACCAACGGTCTTGCCTCCTTCACGAACGGCAAACCGGTCTCCATCCGCCAGTGCGACAGGATGATGCAGGACGACATCCAGCGTCACCCCGTCACCGGGCAGAGCCATATCCACATCACCCAGAACGTTGGTCGTTCCCGTGACATTGGTCGTTCGAAAAAAGAACTGGGGAGTGTAACCGTTAAAAAACGGCGTATGTCGGCCCCCTTCTTCTTTTTTCAACACGTAGACTTCGGCTTCGAATTTTCGATAAGGAGTAATCGAACCCGCTGCTGCCAGCACCTGACCGCGCGACACTTCGTCGTACCCGGTTTTCCGCAACAGGCAGCCTACATTTTCTCCCGCACGTCCCGAATCCAGAACCGTACTGAAAGACTCGACCTGGGTCACCACATCGGCGCCCTTCTGATCACTCAGGCCGACAATCTCAACGCGATCACCCGCACGGATTTCTCCCTGCTCGATCTTGCCTGTAACAACCGTTCCCCGTCCTTCAATCATAAAAACATTTTCGATGGACATCAGAAACGGCTTGTCGAGCAACCGTACCGGATCCGGAATCGACTGATCCAAAGCCGCCAGCAACTCATTGATGCAGGCTGTTGCCTCTTCATCGGTCGGCTGATCATGAGCCTGCTTCGCCGAGCCGCGAATAAACGGAATCTCATCTCCCGGAAAACCGTAGTGAGTCAGCATTTCGCGGAGCTCCAGCTCAACCAGTTCAATCAGTTCCGGATCGTCAACCAGGTCGCACTTATTGAGGAATACGACCAGGTGAGGCACCCCCACCTGACGCGCCAGCAGGATATGCTCGCGAGTCTGAGGCATCGGACCATCAGCGGCTGATACCAGCAGTACGGCACCATCCATCTGGGCTGCACCCGAGATCATATTCTTGATGTAGTCGGCATGTCCCGGACAGTCAATGTGTGCATACGAACGAGTTTCTGTTTCGTACTTCACATGCGATGCCAGAATCGTCACCGTCTTGTTTTTGTCCCGCACAATTCCACCTCTGGCGATGTCCTGGTAACTCTTGACCTGAGCCAGGTTTTTCTCCGACTGCACACGCAGAATGGCAGCCGTCAGGGTGGTTTTCCCATGGTCGATGTGACCAATCGTACCTACATTGACATGAACTTTCTGAAACATTGCTCATCGCCTCCTTTCAAAAAGAGGAGTGATTCACATCAGCTGACCAGTGATCAGGGTGAGCAGCCCCGACCACCTTTTTGTGCCCGTGCAGCGCCAGAGCAGCCTTTGTGACGAAAAAAGTCTTCCTCAACTCACACACAGAAAAATCCACGAAAAAAGCCCGCCTGATACAGAACCAGACGGGCTTGAAGATCGATCTATTAACCATTCACAGATCATACCACGAACCCGGCCCGCCGGTTCTCGACGAGTCTGTCGTAAAGGTCTCTCTGGAAAAGAATCGAAACATGGATTTCCCTGACTTAAAACATGTGTATTAGAACGTTGAGGAACCAGACACCAGGCACAAATAGAAGGTTCACCCGTTTCTCAGAAATACACCATTAGCCGCAGGGCTTTAGCCCCGGTTGTCATCCGGGGTTGGCGCAGACAACAGGAAACCGTCAGAGAAAACATACAAACCAGATCAACAAGCCCGACCAGCCTTGGCGTAGGGGCGGCACCCATGTGTCCGCCCGCCTGTCGATATTCGCCCCCGCATCGCGCAGTATCGGGAACCGATCAAGCCAACGAACCAGTTGTTTCTACCACGAAAAACACGAAACCACACGAAAGTAAAATTGCGTAAGCCCGAATACAATTCGGACCAAGCGTAGCAAGCAGGAGGTCGCCGCTGCCGCATTTGTTTCAGAACCAGGTATCGCAACTTGACAGGCACGGCCGGACGAGCCGGACCGTGGCACACGGGAACTTCTTTAGTGTTCGGGATCATCCCGTGCACCTTCCGGGGCTGCCGCTCAATACACGGTCATGGTATTCGAAACATCCGTTCCCGGGCCGACGTCAATGTCGCCGGAAACCAGGTTGTCGGTGATTTGAATCTGCTGGCCACCGGTGACGCGGATCGCGAAGTTTTTCTCGCCTTCGGTGATCAGGCAGTCCGAGATGCGGGACTGCTTCACGTTCGACAGCAAAATGCCGCCATTCTGACACTGGCGGATCGAACAGTTCGTGATGTTCATTCGCGCGCAGTTTTCCAGAATCAGACCCGCGGCAACATTCCGGGTCGCCAGGATATTCAGCGCGTTGAGCGTACAGTCGGTGCAGTCTTTGAAAACGTTCGCATCTTTGGTTTTTGCCCGGTAATCAGGATTGCGGTCGAGCAGATTAGAGCCGAGAACGATGTGCGAGCAGTCTTCCACCAGCAGATTGTGTTCGTACGCCTGCCAGAGTGTATTGCCGGTAATCGTGATGCCCCGGGCATGCTGGAGGTGAATATTGACGGCGACATCACTCATCGAATTGTCGGCAATCGCGAAGTTCCCCACCTTGCGCGGATCTTCGGGACCGTTGCCGATAAAGCGGACGTTAGCAGAGTCGGGGGCGTCATTCGTGTGTTGAATCGTGCAGCCGAAGATAGCACCTTCCCGCAGTGAGCCTTTGGAAATGTCGAACAGGATATTGGCGGTGGGCTGTGTGTCCTGTCCCATATTTCCTTCAATGTCGCAGTTACCGATCTGGATGTTGCGGATTTCACTCCCCCGGACGACGATGCCCCCCTGCTTGTTGTAGCTGATATGCGAATCGGAGATGTTGATCTGATGCAGATTCAGATTCTCGAGATAAATGCCGACCCCTACATTTTCGTAAAGATGACAGTCATCGATGGAGACGTTCCGGTTGCGTTCGTAAAGATGAATCCCATGCAGGGCCTTGCGAACGACCAGCCGTGTAATAGTGATCTGCATGGTCTTCGAGGCTGCCACGCCGATCGCTTCGGGATGTTTGCCGACGATTTCGATACCGTCGATCATGGGAGACCGTTCCTGATCCCAGACGACCGGCTGAAACGTTTTAGGACTTGCGGTTCCGTTGTGCGTGCCTACGAAATGGAATGCGGGGCCGGCTCCTTCCATCAGAATCGTCGCGGTGCCATCACCGGAAATCGAAGTCGGGCCGACTTTGTTTAAATCGATGACCACCGGTTTGGTGAAGCGATATTGCCCCGAAGGAAATCGTAGCGAGCCGACCGAAGCATCGACCATCTTCTGAATGGCGGCTGAGTCATCCGTTTTGCCATCCCCGGTGGCCCCCATGTCCAATACGGTTTTCCCCGCTTTGAGCGAAGCGGCAGCGGACGGTTCAGTCGTCTGAGACTGCGAGGCTGCGGGAGGAATCAGATACAGGCCCGCCAGTATCACGGCAACCACACACACGGGAACGAGGCTTCTGGATTTCATGGGAACGGCTTTCCATCGGGAGAAGTTCAGGTGGGAATTCGCAGACGCTACAATCAGCGCATTACTTAACGTTGCTTAAAAAGCATCTCTGAGTCTAAGCAAGACGGGAAGGAGGTTCAACGGCTGCGGGAAGAAATTTGTGTGAGGCAGCGCATGACAGGTTCAGCGGCGTTTCGTGACTACTGATGGTACACAGGCCGGGGTTCATCGCCGGTGATGATTTTGAGATAACTCTGATAGCGCTGGCGGGAGATGAAATCATGGGCGACGGCACGTTTCACGCCACAGTCGGCTTCATGCGTGTGTGAGCAATCCGGGAAACGGCACTGCGTTACAAAGGGGATGAAGTCGCGGAAGAATCCTTCCACTTCTTCGGGGATCACATCCCATAACTCCAGTTGACGAATACCAGGGGTGTCGACCACCCAGCCACCGGAAGCGATTTCGAGCAGAACGGCGGAACGGGTGGTGTGCCGTCCTTTGCGGTTTTCCTGACTGATCTCGGCTGTTTCCAGCGAGAGCCGTTCGTCGATCTGGTTGAGCAGCGAGGATTTACCCACGCCACTCTGGCCGGAAAAAACGCTCTGTTTCCCTTTGAGCAGGGATCGCAGTCGCGGAATGCCGGTTCCCTCGGTGACGCTGGTCAGGACGATATCATACCCCATCTGTGCATACACGCCGATCAGAGGCTGGAAGGCGACCGGGTCGACCAGATCGATTTTGTTGATACAGATGATGGAGTGGATGTTGCCTTTTTCCGAACTGATCAGGAAGCGGTCAATCAGCGAAGGTTTGAGTGGCGGATCGTCGGCGGAGACCACGATGACGGCCTGATCGATATTCGTGACGAGGATGTGTTCGCGACGTTTACT
>JAGQQP010000353.1 GCA_020426085.1 Planctomycetaceae bacterium
TGAAATGGGAGGCTCCCGAGGCACTCTCCCCCGGCCGACACATTCTGGAGTTTGACTTCAAGTACGACGGCATCGGACTGGGGACGATGGCGTATAACAACTTCTCCGGGATCGGAAAAAGCGGAACCGGAACACTCAAGGTAGACGGCAGAGTGGTGGCCACGCGGAAGATGGAGAAAACGATTCCGATCATTCTGCAGTGGGACGAAAGTTTCGACATCGGCTCCGATACGATTACCGGCGTGAACGACGCGGATTACACGCCGCCGTTCCCGCTGACAGCCCAGTTCAATAAGTTGACGATATCAATCGATCGGCCGCAATTGTCGCCGGAAGAAATCAAGAAACTTGAAGAGGGTTTGAAGAAAATGGAGGCGGGCCAGGAATAGAATTTTCAGATGGCATGTAAATCAACCACAGTTCCTTATTAAAAGACCTTAAAGGCAAGCACCACCTCTATGCGAGTCCAGACCTTCGATCCTCACTCACATCTGTTCTACCTGTTACTTCAAGCGATCTCTGGCAAAGTTCCAGTAATCCCTTTTTTCATTTTTACAGTGGACCAATTCTGATTCTCTAATCATAATAGATTTTCAATTCATATTTCGGGTCAGAATTCTGGAACTCAATACAGGACGAGGAGGGATACAGTGCCTGGCAAGATTCACAACTCTGGAAAACCGCTGCAGTGGCTCGTATTACTGCTGACGTTCTCTCTTTCAACCTCAGTGCTTTTCGCTCAAGACTCATCAGAAGCAGCAGGTACCCAGTGTGCCGTTCTCGAACTGTTTATTCGCAATGACTGTGCCGATTGTACTAAAGTCCAGAAGCAGCTCGAAGACTATGCCAGAAAACGAGGACGTATCAACCTGCATGTCCATAATCTGGATGAACCGGGAAAACATGTGGAACGCTACCAGCAGATTTTAAAATACTTTCGGCTTCAGGATGCGGAACTCCCTGTCGCTTACGGCTGTAATTCCATCCTGCGCAAGCTCAAACCAGATTCTTCAACAGACGAACGCATCGACAAACTGTTGACGGTCGATATCTACGTCCGTCCAGGTTGCTCCCGCTGTGCCGCCGCCAAAGTCTTTCTCAAAGGATTGAAACAGCGGTACCCCGTATTTGATTACAAGCTGCATGACGTTGTATCAGATAGTGCTGCCTCAAATCGAGTTTATGAACTCGCAGATCGCTACGGTAAACAGGCCGTCAGTGTCCCTGTCTTTCATTTCTGCAATCAGCTGGTGATCGGCTGGATCAGCGATGAATACACGGGATCAAAAGTGGAAGAAGTCCTTAAATTCTGGACCGCCACCTGTCCTAAACCTGACAAAGACGAGAATAAACAGAGCCTGTTGCTGCCAGACGATTCTCAGCTGCAGTTTGTTTCATTTCAGAGTGAACCTGATTTAGACAGTCCGGTTCCAAAATCAAATGACGATCCAGTTCCCCTTTCTCCCGTTCCCAAAGGTAATGCGCCACTGGGACCGCCACCAGTGGGAGACGATGACTCACTCCCTCCGATACCGGGTGGAGATGCCAGTCTACCCCCACCACCGGGAATTGAACCACCTCCAGTGGATGGGAAGTCGCTGGCTCCTGTTCCTTCACAGGAGGTGGATACCATCGAAGTTCCCTTTCTGGGAGAGTTGAGCAAAAGCCGGTTAGGAATGCCGGCTTTTACTTTTTTAATCGGCCTGGTGGATGGATTTAATCCCTGCGCCATGTGGGTCCTGCTGTTTCTGCTTTCCCTGCTCGTCAATTTGAAGAACCGTGCCAAAGTCCTCGCTGTCGCCGGGACGTTCGTTTTCATCAGTGGCCTGGCCTATTACGCCTTCATGGCTGCCTGGCTGAATGTCTTTAAACTCATCGGCTACCTGCCTATGGTTCAGTTTTCACTGGGACTGTTCGCAGTGTTTATCGGCGTGATTCATGTCAAAGATTTCTTCGCTTTCAAAAAAGGGATCTCACTATCGATTCCCGAATGGGCCAAACCCGGCCTCTATGCCCGTGCCCGGAAAATCGTCACAGCGGAAAATCTGACTGGAGCTATCATCGGTGCCACGATCCTTGCCGTGCTGGTGAATATTATCGAACTGCTCTGCACAGCAGGGCTCCCTGCGCTTTACACCGAAATATTAACCATGCAGAACTACCCCGCCTGGAAAACCTACGCCTACCTGGGCCTGTATATCGTCGCTTACATGCTGGATGATTCGATTATGGTAACCATCGTCGTCGTCACCATGGGCCGCCACAAACTCCAGGAGAACCAGGGACGCTGGCTCAAACTCTTCAGCGGAGTCGTCATCCTCCTGCTCGGTCTGGTCCTGATCTTTAAACCATCACTGCTGCATTAAGCTGTGGAGTGCAATCCTTATTCTTTTTCAAGATAGGGGAGTGATGAAGGCTTTTCAGATTTGAGATCTGACTTTTTAAAGACCCCAGTCTTGAGAATCAATCCTGTATCTTGTGATCCCAGAACTATATCGAATCGATCTTTAACTGGTCGCGAACTCATAGACCTTAACCGTGCATCATACAATGAAAGCATTCCTGTTTTCAGGCTGGTCTCTGAATCCCAGGCGGTAACTGTCCCACGAAAAGAAGCGACCAGCAGCGTTTTACAAACATGATGATAATTAACGTCCACTATTTCCCGGTTACGGGTGTGAATGCTGGATTCCAGCATTCCCGTCTGCAAATTGACAATGATTATCTGACCGTGTTCAAAAACAAACAAAGCAAAACAACCATCCATTGATATTTTGACCTGTATTAACAGGGCTCTCGAAGATGCGGACGGAGTCATTCTTTTAGATTTTTGATCGTCTTCAGATACAATAACGATTCCAATTTTTCGTTCTAAAGAATAGGCCCCACCTCCTAAAAAGTTTTCCTCTAACTTTGCAGCGAGACTTCTACCAGGATATGGATATTCTTCCACATCAGGATCTTCCTCTGGAGAATATAACAACGACATCGTTTCAATTGGCTTAAAGAACATTGAACATGAAGTATCGGGTGATATATCACACTGAGAGCGCGTGATGCGGCAGGGATATTTTGCCTTCTGATAATCAGGTAGAGTCGGTTCCACTTTACGTTCTGCTTTAAGTCGCTGAATTTCATCTGATTGCGCGATATATTGGATAGGATATTTCCACCACCAGAAAGTCCCCGTATTGTCACAGGCGACTATTTTATTCCTGGAAGTATCTGCAGCCAGACAAATCAGTTTATCTTTTCCACCGGTTAATGTGGCAGTTTGTTTTTGGCTGGAAAGATTCCAGAGATCGACTTTTCCTGAACTTTTTCCCTCAAGCAGAATCGTTGCATCTGCAGACAGGGCCACACAAGAGTTATTTAATACCTTTTTGTTAAATGTGCGGAGCAGCCCCTCACCCGGCTTGAATTCATATACGGATATTTCATTACCATCCAATGAAGCCGTAATCTTATCGGCGGATATCTTCGAAAGAGAATTGACTGTCCCTGAAAAATCAGCCACGGGATTCCCCGTTTTCAAATCAAAGACTTCGAGCTCCGAGGAATATCCGAAGATGGCACAGACACGATTGCAGACCGGATTCCAGAATACCTTAAATGCATCGTTTCGATAATCCAGACGTTCTAAATACCATTTTTGGTTGAGTATTGATCGCCTGAAGCCATTTTTTTCTCTGGGAATTCGCAGCAATAACTTATTTGTTTGAATATCAATTGCGTTGATTGAATAATCAGCTATGTCACGAAACCAGTAGATGAGATCTCTATTTTTATCGGGTATTTTTCCTGTGGGGGCAAATTCCCTGTTAACGACACCACTCTTAATAAGATTTCCAGAATGTGAATCGATTAAATCCCAGCGTGCTAAAACTTTTCCCTTATACTCGGGACGGTAGATCACCAGAATAGAACTGTCCTGCTGGTGATTATCTGATCCATTTTCATCAATGAAGGGTTGACGATCAAGTACAACTAAACGATCGATCATAATCCTTAATGGGATATAAGACTGTCTGCTTGATTTCCATACTATTTTGTTGGATTCAGGATCGTAGCATGTAATTCCATAATCTTCGCTGAGATAAAGCTGCCTGGTATGAGAATCCCAGGTCATAGAGTTATAACTTGAATTTTTTCTCAGTTCGAATTGTGAAGTTGGTTCCAGTTTTTGACCATGGTAACCTACCAGTAGAATTCGTTGATAATCTTGAATTCCGTCTCTTCCTGCTTCATTTGTGTCATAGTCGATTATTACAAAAGTTGTTTGATACTGCTCGGCTGTTTCGAGTGCACGAATCCATATTCGTGAGGCATTAACGGGAATACTGAGTCGACGATCTCCCAGGCACTCTCCCGTGATTGTATCCCAGATTCGCAGATGTGGTATCACTTGAGGCGAATCCTGAATTTTACCATAAATATCCCATGCCATCTCTGTTTCATCAAGTGTGACAATCCAGCGTGAATGATTAAGCTGTGCGAATTTGCTGAATCGAACTGGCCCGGCAATACTTCCGATATACTCACCGTTATCACTCCGCCAGAGTCGAATCGTCTCTGCCTGGGAAAACAGGACTGAACCATCTTCTGAAAACTGTGCATCCATCAGGTTGGGGCTGTGAAGTAATCGCACATCACCATAAAACTGCTCCCGCTTGTTCTTATTCTCCAGCTGAATCCGTTCTGCCAGGTTGATCACTGGCTTCTGTGCTTCTATCGCAGACACTGGCTGAGAAACAATTAAAATTATCAGCAAGACCAGGGCTTTCCCCAGTATCTTCGTACCAATCTGAAACTGCATTATTATGCCGATCATAGCTCCCTCAAGAATCTGATTGAGTCATATTGTGGTAATGCGAGCATGGCTAGAATTTACGATTATAACCTTCATTATTTCAGATATTCGGTCTTTTTCAAAATTTTGGTTGGTTGTCACGTTTCGAGTGTGATTGTATTCTGAACTTTCAATCGACATTTATAGTTGCTTCTGAACCCCAATTG
>JAGQQP010000354.1 GCA_020426085.1 Planctomycetaceae bacterium
TCATGATGCCTGCCATCTGGTTCATGCCCAGAAAGTTCAAAATCAGCCACGCAAGCTGCTGGAACTGATCCCCGGGCTCAATCTGATTCCCCTCAAAGAATCGACGATCTGCTGTGGTGCGGCAGGCAGCTATAACCTGACACAGCCGGAAATGGCAGACCAGTTGGGCCAACGCAAGCTGAACAACATTCTGGATACGGGGGCAGAAATTGTCATCAGCGGGAATGTAGGCTGCACATTGCAGATCGATTCCAAACTCCGTCAGTCTCACCAGCCACTCTGGGTCGCGCATCCCATGGAACTGCTGGATCTCAGCTATCGCGGACAGAAACCGGCATTCTAGAGCGCATCACATTTAACCATAGCGTCTGTCAATCTAATATACTCGGTCCAAATGGACCTGGAGACGCTTCAGTAAAACTGGGCACAGTCTGAGCCGTTCGATTGAACCTGTGGGGAAGAACCACTAACCTACACCAGAGAGCCGCTTAATCAGTTACCGTTTTCGATAAAGAGTTTACTCATGTCAGACCACCTTCCCATCCAGGCAGTCGCCTTCGATCTGGATGGATTAATGTTTAATACCGAACACGTGTTTTTTCTTTCTGGTGATGCCCTTCTGCAACGACGTGGAAAAACAATGACTCCCGACATCCTGCGAGGCATGATGGGACGCCGGGCACTGGAAGGTTTCGAACATCTTTCCAGCCATCTCGACAAACCGGAAGATCCGCATGAACTCTGGTTGGAAAGTCAGGAGATCTTTCAGGCACTGCTTCAGGAACACCTGAAACCCATGAAAGGGTTATTTGAACTCCTGGACTATCTGGAAGAGTTGAATATCCCCAAATGTGTCGCAACTTCATCTCCGCGGCCTTACCTGGAAACGCTGCTTGTCCAGTTTGACCTCATACATCGTTTTCCCATCAGCCTGACAGCTGAAGATGTCACTCACGGCAAACCTCATCCGGAAATCTATCTGACTGCCGCCCAAAAAATGGATGTCACTCCTGAGCGAATGCTCGTTCTCGAAGACAGCGAGACAGGCACCAAGTCGGGAGTCGGAGCAGGGGCGTATGTGGTTTCGATTCCACATGAATACAGTAACTACGGTGACTTCAGCGCGGCTCAATTCATTGCCGACAGCCTGACTGATGCGCGCGTACTGGAGCTGTTCTCCCCGCAACATTCTTAAGCGTATTGCCTGATCAGTCCCAGATCCTGCAGTCCAGCAAAGTTATCGGAGAAGTAAGATTTAAAACAGGGGCGCACTCAAATGCCATTTCAAGCTTCCCTGACCTGATCTGATGACGGTATCAAACTGGACGCAGGCAGCGTTGCCTGGCTTGAAGGTGATGTAGCCGCCACCAATCAGTTCCGCAGTACACCGTGCCACATCGGGCATGTGTGCCACGACTGCGATCCGCTCATACGCTGTCTGACTGACGAACGAGATCAGTTTCTCCAGGTTCAGGCCGAAACCAAGCCAGTTCTGAGGCTGACAGAAGTCGTCACTCAAATCTGCTTCTTCCTGCAGGATCTGTGCGGTTTGAGTGGTTCTTACCAGCGGGCTATGCAGAATCAGGTCCGGGCAACTCTGATGTTCGACCATCCATTGGGCCACTTTCCGAAACTGGTAACCGCCATGTTCTGTTAACGGTCTGGCAGAGTCACCTCCGGGTACAACACCAGCATGTTCGGCTTTTCCATGCCTGATAATAATCAGTTCCATCTAATTTCACTTTCCATATTTTCAGGGGGTCACCAGTTTGGTTTTTGTTGCAGCGGAGGGCTTCAAGTGAGTATCCATCCAGCCATACATGAGCTCTCGGGATTCGTGAGCTACGGAATGACCTTTACCGTGCACAAAAAATGCAAAGTTCTGCGGAGCCTTTTCCAGCTCATACACGTCCATGACTTTGAGCAACATTAATACCCGCTGGCGTTGGGTCAGAGGATCACCGTCATTCAGCCCGGACAGATCCAGAAAAGCCCGTGGCGCGATCAATGCCATAATCTCATGAAAATCAATCGGAGGCAGATCGCCTTTCAACAGACCTGGGCGGATGTGTTTAAAATAGATATACCAGTGATCGCGGGACCAGGCTTCCACTTTTGCATTTTGCCGGAAAAAAGAGGCACTGCAGTTACCGGCTGCGGCCTGCACCCGATCATCATAAGCTGCGAGAAACATCGAACCATGTCCGCCCAGTGAATGTCCTAATACGCCAATTTTTTCGGGGTTTACTTCTTTCATCGTCTGCAGAACATCAATGGCAATCGAGTGTTCATAGGTAAATTTTCCCACTGCAGTCCACTCGGGATGTTTCTTGTAAAATGCCTCGGTATCGTAAGGCCCTGCATCCGGAATACGGTGGCCAGCGACAAAATGGTCCGGTGCGATGACCACATACCCACGTCGACATAAATGATCGAGGTAGGCTTTATCGGGATTCTCGACCAGTCCGGCTGCCCGATCTTTTCCCTGCTTATAAGTCCCATGCAAAGCGACGACCGCCGGAGCAGGTCCCCTTAAGAACAAAGGAACCCCAAGATAGGCGTGGGCCCGTTCATCTTCCTCGACCTGATAGCTGATCAGCTGTCTGCGATAGACACCGTCCACGATCACAGTATCATGAAACTGAATTTGCAGGTCGGGTTTTTCCGGTTTGAACTGATCGCGGATCAGGTTCAGATAACGTTTTTTGAGCTCTTTTTTATGCTCAATCCACTCCTCCGGTGTATTAATCCCTTCCAACAGATCATCCCAGGACGAATCGATACTGGCAGGTTCTGATCGTTTTCTGTCAATTTTATCCTCAGCCTGACTTCTGAGAACCGGACAAAATATCATCAACAGACAGAACAACAAAACAGTTCGAATCATTCGCATGGTCCTACACGGAAAGAAGTTAAAATGAGAGTGCATTATCACCCAGCCCTGCTATGATTCTCAACTACATATTAGATTTTTATACTGTTTTTCATCTAAGTCTCACAGACATCGAACATGGGTTCATCATGAGTAACATACGTATTCTTTCACGATTGAATTCTCCTCTCGTTATTTACATCATTTCGATTCTGCCGGGACAGTTATCAGCTGCGACAGAGATTCTCCAGCCCGAGATTCATTCGGAAGCGAAAACGGAAGTTCTCATCGAACAAATTCAGCCAACTGCAGTTTCGCATGAACAGGGCTCAAGCTATGTCGCCCGATTGACAATTCCGCGCGCTGCTGACAAAGAATCAAAATCCCAATGTAAACTGCTGGAAAACGGAAAGCCGCTCCCGTTTCCCCATGCCCTTCACAGCCGAATCCGAGAGCAGGGTGCTGGTCACTACAGCCACTGGACTCCAGGCGCCCTCTATTTCTCAACCAGTGACTCCTCTGACCCCAGAACCAATGGCAGAAAATATGAGCTGGTTAGTACTGAAGTGTACCGGCAAAAAACAAGCTCATTCATTTTGACAGATTCAAACTCCGAAATCTCAATCTCTGGAATCATTCCTCAAGAACCACAACCGCTCAAAATGATCTGGCAGAACCTCGATGCCAATACCCGGCTGACACCTGCCTGGAAACGCAAAGGAGCTCCAGACCTCTCCAGCCAGACAGCAATGCTGGCCAGTATTCTCACACCTGACATGAACGCGGAAGAGAAATCAATCGCTATCTGGAAGTTTCTCGTCGACTGGCGCTATCACTATTACCCGGCAGAGCAGGGAGACGAAGTTCATGACCCCGTGAAATTTCTGAACGTGTATGGTTATGGATTCTGTGATGACTGTGCAACCAATTACATGGTCCTCGCCAGAAAAGCAGGTTTGCAGAGCCGCGTCTGGGGACTCTCAGGTCATGTCGTCGCAGAAACGTTTTATGATGGCAGCTGGCATATGTTCGACCCGGATCACCAGGTATTTTATCGCAATCAGCGGGGCCAGATCGCGGGAGTCGAAGAACTGGCAGAGCAACCGCAGCTCATTACCAAAACACCGACCGATCCGCTGGGCAGTTCCTCTGAACTGATTGCGAAACTGTATACTTCCACAGCCGACAACAGGGTAAATGAACGGCAACCACAGATCAGAGAGACCAGCGCGTTACCAGTTCTGGAGCCATTAGACTACGTTGAATTCCATTATACCAATCCGGAATCGGTCCATCGGAATTATGCAACCGACACACCTCAACCTCCTGTCGCAGGGAACGGCATTCTCAAACGCATGATTCAGGACCTGCATCAACTCAAGCTGACTGCTACCAATCAGAGAGTTTGGCAATTAAACTGGCCTTACGTGATACTGGCGGGGCAGATCAATCTTGAGCTGACATCAACTGAGATTCCGCCATGCATTTCCGTTTCACATAACCAGAAATCCTGGACGTCGCTGCAGGGAACGTTCGAAAAAAACCGGTTGCATATCTCGCTCAATGACTGGATCAAGAAGCAACCCACGGCCGTCTATCATTGTTTTATCAGACTGGAAAGCCCGAACCAGACTGACCCGGCCGCACTTATTAAACAGGCGGATGCCGAACTCCGTTTTCAATTTGCGCCACGTGCACTGGCACACATCACTCAAGGCAATAATGACTTTGAATTGAAGTTGGCAACTGAGCCTGCGGGAAATACCAAAGGCCTGAAAGTCAGCCTGATCTGGAAAGAGATTGATTAAGGCACAGTGAGAGTTCATTCAGTCCCGGTAGGCTTTGTGACAGCGTTTGCATTGTGACTTTAAAGCTTTCATCCCTGCGCTGAAGTCCTTTTGATTTCCTTTTTGCAGGGCCTCTTCCAGAGCCTTCACCTGCTGCTCTGATTCTGTGAGCCATTTTTTGAACATCTCATCATAGTCATCGGAGTATTTCCGAGCGGTTTCGTGTAATCCTTCACGCAGCAGAATTAATACCCGTAATCTTTCCTTCGTATTTTCCGGTTTACTCTGCTGTAACTGATCTGACAGTTCAAAATCATGACTGATCTGTGCCATCGCAGTCACCATGGGA
>JAGQQP010000355.1 GCA_020426085.1 Planctomycetaceae bacterium
ATAGAAGAAAAGTTGGTTACATAAAATTTAGTGGAATAGACTGGGGTGATGATATACTTGATGATCAAGTCTCTTTTCCGGATCTATTTGAAGAAGAACCACTAATATGCCTAGTAGACTTCGAACTGAAAACTGGCCATGGCTTGCAGACTACTCTCGATAAAATTAAGGAAAAATATGGTAACCCGAAAGTATATATAGCTGTTTTTGGTTCCCAAGTTGATGGTTTAGACAAACTAAAGAGTAAAAGCGGCAAATTATCGAATCTAACTGCATATAATAAATTAAATAGTTTGTCTCTCAATGGTCTATTAACAGCCTGTATTATGAGTAAACCAGGTATTCAACCGCCACTTGGGCTCAGATAAGCCTCTCACACCTTCCACTAAATGTTTGATGAATTAGTTTGTCCCTAATGATCCTGCGCCTGGGAAGAATTGGTGAACCGGTTGCTCCACATGTGAGGCACCTACTGCTGCTACTGCATCCGATTACGAATACACGCAACTGGCAACAAAGAATGCGCTGGCATTGATTCTTGACAAAAAAGAGAAACCGCTTGAGTGACGATTCTCAGTCCTCACGCATTGCCCGCGTTTTTTTTGCAGGCACGTCATCTGTCTGGTCGCGTTCAACGCATACCTCTAATCAACTCCTGTTTCACCTGTTCGATTGTTTCTAAAGATTCATAGAGATTTCACATTCTCTGACTGCAATCTTCGTTTCGCAGTCGAGTACAATCATGATCACGAGACACTTACATACCTTCTTTCTTTTCACTCCACAAATAACGAAAAACTTCTGTTTTTCCGCCAGCCTTGAAATTATTTCATGACCTGAGGAACGTAACAAATGAGCCTGATCCATTTCAGAATGTTGATTCTATTCACAGCCATCGGAATCAGTCACCTGACAAGCAGCCTGCTCGCTGCTGAGAAGTCAATCGTCATTGATCGTGAATCACACAAAGTTGAAGGAAAAACAACTTTTGAGAAATCATTTACGGCTCAGAATAACGCCACCGAATTCGCACTGCTTTTCGATCTGAACTTAGATAAACCCAGTTCAGGCGGCTATTGGAACGTTTATATCAATGATACTCTGCTGGGAAAACTCGAAGCACACATTCCGCAAATCGACTCGAATCCGGAACAGGACGGATTTCACCGTATCGGTTTTGCGGTACCTGCCAATGTTCTCAAGGAAGGTGAGAACAAGCTGTCGGTCTCTGGTCGTGGACAACCCGCGGTCTTGCGGAATCTGGTATTGGATGGCCGTCCTCTGCGACAGGCATTACAACTGGAACAGGTGACGGTAAAGGTCAAAACACCAGAGGGAAAGCCGGTTCCTGCCAGAATCACGGTGGTCAATGAGCAGGGACAGTTGTCAAAACTCTACAACGCACAGAAGCCGACGACCGCCGTACGGCCCGGAATCCTCTATACACTGGGAACGGGCGATTCATTTGAGTTACCGCCGGGAAAGTACACACTGTATGCAACGCGCGGCATGGAATGGGGCGTAGACAGACAACCAATCGTTGTCGAGAGCAATAAGCCCCTGAATCAGACCCTGGTCATTTCACGCGAAGTCGATACAACAGGCTTTATCGCCTGCGACAGCCATATTCACACATTACCTGGCAGCGGTCACGGAAATGCGACTTTCGAAGAGCGCATGATTACGATCGCCGGCGAAGGAATTGAAGTCGCGATTGCCACCGATCATAATCACATTTCAGATTATTCAGGCTACCAGAATCGCACAGGTACAAGTAAGCATTTCCATTCTATCTCCGGAGATGAGGTGACAACACATAATGGTCATTTTACAGCATTCCCGTTAGATCCTGAGAAAGCGGTTCCCGGCGGAGTGAAAGGCCGTAACCCGCTCTTTCTGAAGCAAGAGAACTGGGGAGAATTGATCGCCGACATGCGAACCAAAGGGGCTGAAGTAGTCATCCTGAATCACCCCTACTGGCCCAGTATCCCCGATGGCCCCTTTGGACGACTGCATTTTAATCGTAGTACGGGTCAGAGAAATGCAGGACCTGAATTTAACTTCCCTGGTTACGAGGTCGTACAGCCGGCCAATAAAACGCCTGATTTTTACTATGCACTCGAAGACTGGATGTCCCTGTTGAATCGTGGGCTGAAGCTCACCGCAGTCGGAGCCACTGATTCCCACACGGTAAACTCCCCGGTAGGACAGGCACGTACGTACCTCAAGAGCACCACGGATGACATATCACAAATCACACCTGGAGAAGTCTGCCATGCCTTCACTGCAGGCCGGGCAGTGGCGTCAGCGGGTATTTTTGCCAACCTGAAACTGAATCGTCAATTTAACATGGGAGACCTCGTTTCAGCGGAAGCACTCAGAAACGACAGCCAAAACCAGCACTCGAAGCTGAAAGCGACTTTACGGGTTGCTGCTCCTTCGTGGGTCCGTCCCCGTGAAGTGATACTTTATCTGAATGGAAAGCAGGTCGCACAGAAAAACATCGATTCCGAGCCGAATCAGCCCACAGATCAGACGCTCGAATTCTCACTTGAATTGCCGCCACACGATGCCTACCTGGTGGCATTCGTCCTGGGAGATGGCATCACCCTGCCCGGCTGGACCACCTACGGAAAAGCTTCCCAGGCAATTACCAACCCGATCTTTCTGGATCTCGATGGTGACTCCAAATATAGTGCCCCCCGCACCACAGCGAAAACCCTGATTGCAAACTATCAAAAACAGCATGAGAAACTGACACCGGCTCTGCAGGCAGAATTACTGGATTCCACAGCCGTTAAAGCAGATTCAGCCATTCTGCTGCATGTCAAAGATCTGCTGAAACCGAGCACCGATCAGCAACCATAAAAACCGAACTGGCCGTTTTGCGAATGTCATCCTTCGTCGCAGCACATGATGACACTCGATAGAACTGCATTGTGCATCTACCGATTTTCCTCGCAGCATGCGACATCATTTCTGGAGGGGTGGATAGATTACATTCCAGTCATCCTTCATATTGACGACCGTCCAACCTTTCTCGCTGGCATCTTTGAGAGCCTGTTCCGCTCCTGTATTGTATGCGTATTCCCGTTTGGCATCGGTGTGATGAACCAGTAAAGCGAACCGTGCCCCTTTCGTACCTGTCGCCCACTCCAGCATCTGAATGTCGCCGTCTGAGTTTCCGAAGGCGGCAATGGGACGCAGGCCAATATGGGAATTAATGCCGACCGGTTTTCCTACTTTGTCATCAATGAAATCCACTTCAGGCAGACGAATCAGGACGGGAATCTTTTCGCGCATCTCAAATCTCGTCTTAACACTGCTGCCGACGACCTGCTGAGGAGGGATTCCATAGACTCGCTCTGTCCAGGGTCTCATAAACTCAATTCCACCACCTGAAACAATGAAGGTTTTGAAACCATTCGCACGCATGTAAGCCAGCAGTTCGAGCATAGGCTGATAGACCATTTCGGTAAAGAGCCGTCCGGTCTGGGGATGCCGAGCAGTTTCGCTCCATTTTTTGACAATCTGTTCGAACTCCGTGGTCGTCATGCCGGTATGCGTTGCGACAACCAGTTCCAGAACCGCCTTTTCCCCGCCTGCGAAAGCGGTTTTGTAATCTCCCTTGAGAACCGAGGCAAATGGCTCCCGTGTTTGCCATTCGGGATGCTGCGGTGCAAGTGCTTTAACACGATCAACGGCAAAATACATCTGAAAGTACATCGGCTTTTCCGACCAGAGAGTCCCATCATTGTCAAAGGTCGCGATTCGCAAGTCCGGCGGGACGTAATCAGGAGTGCCTTTCTTTGTCACTTTGTTAACGAATTCAATGATGTTCTGTTTCGCTGCCGAATCGCCCCATGAAGGGAGTGGGTCGGCAGCAGGCAAATGAGATGCTGTGAAGATCAGAATACAAACGATGATCAGGAAGTGAAGACGTTGGAGGAATATCATGTGTTCAATCTCTCAGAGGAGTTAAGGATCCAGCGTTTCAGTGAAACAGCGGACCACCTGAAACACAGGCGGTCCGCGCGGTTTTCATCCCACACAGGTAATCAGTTGCCATTTGGCAGCGGAAAACTGATGCCTTCATTTTTCAGTGAGTCTCTGACAAATTTGAACCGCTGGTACTCCGATAACGTGAGTGGTCCGCGGTAGACTTCACTCTGCATTTTGCGAGGCGGATATTTAATGTAGGTCTTCATCAGGTCCTGGATTTCCGCATTGAAGGTGATCATAGTCCAGGTATGTTCCGTGTAATTGTTCATGAAAACATCATAGCGTTCCTGAGGATCCTGCAGCAGGTCGAAGACCTGAGGTACGGTAGCGACGTACTTGTTCGGTCCCTTCCAGCCCTGGTTGGAATCGACGGCCAGTCCACCGGTAGCCTGACCATCATCGCCCCTCAGATTGAAAACCGCTTTGTAATTGTTGACACGAGCGGCCCCTGGCGAGAGTTCATTTTCTGTGAAATAGAACCAGGATTTGCGTTTCGGCTTGCCTGTACCGAACAGGGCCGGTGACATGTCGAAGCTGTCGAAGTAGATCGGTTTACCTTCGCGGTCGTTCTCCGGAAGTTTCAGTCCGGCGAGTGCAGTGAAGGTAGCCATCATGTCGAGTCCGCCGAGGATATCGTGATTGCGAACGCCGTCCTTGATCTTACCAGGCCAGACGGCGATCGCGGGAACCCGGTTGCCCCCTTCGCGGACGGTTCCTTTCGTGCCTCGGAACGGGGTGTATCCGGCATCGGGATAGACGTCCTGCCAGGCACCGTTGTCAGTGGTATAAAAGACGAGGGTATCTCTTTCCAGACCGAGCTCTTTAAGCTTATTCATCAGACTGCCGATGCGTGCGTCAAGTTCGACGATGGAGTCGGCGTAATTGGTTTTGGAGATCGATTTGTGTTTGAATTCCGGCGCCGGCAGATTGGGCTGGTGCACCTTCATGAAGTTGACGTTGATAAAGAAGGGTTGATCGGGGTGTTTGGCAGCATCTTCCAGAAACT
>JAGQQP010000356.1 GCA_020426085.1 Planctomycetaceae bacterium
GTTTCTGGACAGTCGGGCCGGAATGCAGCAGGGAGGCGAGTCGGGACCGGCGGTTGTACCGCACAGAGTTGATGAGAGCCTGATCGTCGAAGCGCTGCGGTATGAATCGTTTGAGATGCCTCCCAAGCAGCGGTTGCCGGAAGAAATCGTCAACAACTTCGTGAAATGGATTGAGATGGGGGCTCCCGATCCGCGTGACGGGGAAGTTCCCAAGTCGCCGGAAGTGGCGTTTGATCTGTCAGCGGCCCGCGAGTTCTGGGCCTTTCAGCCGCCCCGTAAGCACACGCCACCTGCGCCGGAGTCCAGGTGGGCGAAGTGTGAGATCGATCAGTTTGTGGAGCACGAACTGCACGCGCAGGGACTGGGGCCTTCACCACAGGCCGACCGCCGCACGTTGATCCGACGCTGGTCATACGATCTCACCGGGTTGCCTCCTTCCGTTGAAGAGGTCGAAGCCTTCGTCATTGATGAGTCTCCTGATGCCTTTGAAAAGGTCGTCGACCGGATGCTGGCTTCGCAGCAGTATGGCGAACATTGGGGGCGGCACTGGCTCGATGTGGCCCGCTATGCCGACTCCAATGGCGGCGATATCAATCTCACGTTCCACAACGCTTGGCGATACCGCAACTACGTGGTCAATGCTTTTAACAGCGACAAGCCATTCGACGAATTCGTTCGCGAACAACTTGCCGGCGACCTGATGGAGGCAAGTGATCCGGCTCAGCAGGCGGAGCAACTGATTGCCAGCGGCTATCTGGTCATCGGTCCCAAGATGCTCAGCGAACGGGACAAGGAAAAGCTGATGATGGATGTGGTCGACGAACAGCTCGACAGCATCGGCCGCACATTCCTCGGGCTGACGCTGGGCTGTGCCCGCTGCCACGATCACAAGTTCGACCCCATTCCCACCGCCGACTATTACGCCCTGGCCGGCATCCTCAAAAGCACGAAGACGATGGAGAACCTGGGCGTGGTGGCGGCCTGGCACGAATACACGCTGCTGCCCGCGGAGGAACAGCAGCGGGTCGCCGAAATCGACAAACAACTGACCGGGTTCGATAACCGCCTCAAGCAGCTGAAGCAGGATCGCATCAAACTGGAAAAGCAGGTGAAGCAGGAGGCTGAGAAAGCGAAAACCGAAGGGGAGACCAGCGGAGCCGCGCCAGCAGAGTCTCCCGATGAAGCAGAGGACGCAGAACAGACTCCAGCTGTGCGCCTGAAAAATCTGCAGCTGGAAATCAAACAGCTGAACCAGACACGGAAGGAGCTGGAAGCCACCCGTCCTGAAGTTCCCAAAGCGATGGGCGTTGGTGAGGGGCCGGTGCAGAATGTGAAAATTCACCTGCGGGGCAGCCACCTGTCGCTGGGACGGGAAGAACCACGACACTTCCTGCAGCTGGCCAGTCATGTGCGCCAGCCTCTGCCAGGTGAAAACAGCAGTGGCCGGCTGGAGCTGGCCCGCTGGCTGACCGATCCCGCGCATCCGCTGACGTCGCGGGTGATCGTCAACCGGGCCTGGCAGTGGCACTTTGGGGCCGGCATCGTCCGCACGCCGGATAACTTCGGGCGGCTGGGAGAGCGACCGACCAACCAGCCGCTGCTGGACTGGCTGGCCTCCGAGCTGATGCGGCAGAACTGGTCGCTGAAGCAGCTGCACCGGCTGATGCTGACTTCCAGCAGCTGGCAAATGAGCACTACGTACAACCCGGCCGCGGCCGAAGCCGACCCGGAGAACCTGCTGCTGTGGCGAATGAACCGCCGGCGGATGGAAGCCGAGGAAGTTCGCGATTCTCTCCTGGCGCTGGGTGGTTCGCTGGGCCGCGAGATGCACGGCCAGCTGCTCGACGCAAAACACCGGGCATACGTGGCGGGCACGGGCTCGAAGACCTGGACTTACGACTTTGCCCGGCGGAGCGTGTACCTGCCGGTGCTGCGGAGTTCGGTCTATGAAATGTTTCAGGCGTTCGACTTTGCCGACCCCAGCGTGCTGAACGGCCGCCGCGCGACAACCACCGTCACCCCGCAGGCTTTATTCATGATGAACAGTAAATTCATCATGAATAATACCGAAGACTTTGCCGAGTCGATCCTGCATGAGACACACCTGGATGGTCCGGCGAAAGTCAATCAGATTTATGAACGCGTCTATGGTCGATCCGCCAGTCAGAAGGAAACAGCATCGGCACTGGCTTATCTGGAACTGTATCAGCGGGAGCTGGCTGCTTTGGAATTAACTGCGGAACAAAAAACATTGCGTACCTGGCAGAGTCTGTGCCGGGTCTTGATTTCGTCGAATGAGTTTCTGTTTGTGGATTGATACGACAACGATGCAGTTTGGTTTGTCTGAAAAGAGAACTGTTATGAATCATTGGAATAATTACCAGGGATCGACACTTTCCCGCAGGGAAATGCTGCGGCGCAGTTCTGCGGGCTTCGGCAGTCTGGCACTGGCGGCGTTGCTGGGAAATGAAAGCCAGGCGGCCCGGAAGCAGCCGGAACAGGCGCCGCATTTCACGCCGAAAGCGAAACGGGTGATCTTCCTGTTCATGCACGGCGGTCCGTCGCATATGGATACCTTTGACTATAAACCACAGTTGCAGAAAGACAGTGGCAAGCCTCTGCCGTTTGATAAGCCTGAAGTCTTTTCGGCTCAGACGGGGAACCTGCTGGGCTCTCCCTGGAAGTTCAAACAGCATGGCGAGAGTGGTGCCTGGGTGAGCGAACTCTTTCCGCATGTCGCGGGTTGTGTCGATGATCTGTGTATCATCAACTCGATGTATGGTTCGAATTCTCGGCATGGCGGGGCGTTGCTGGAACTGCATACCGGCAGTGATACGTTTGTCCGACCCAGTATGGGATCGTGGATTACGTACGGCCTGGGATCGGAGAACCGCGATCTGCCCGGGTTCATTACGGTCTGTCCGACTTTGACGCATGGGGGCGTGAATGCCTACAGCTCTTCCTTTTTGCCGGCTGATTTCCAGGGAACGCCGATCGGCAATGCGAGTATCCCCGCTGACCGGGCTTTGATCCCGTTCATTAAAAATGAGAGCGGGATTCCGTTATCGGTACAGCGGAAGGAACTGAATTATCTGCAGCAGATGAACCGGGAGCACCAGGCTGAGTCCGGTCCGGATGCGGCGCTGGAGGGACGGATCAATTCCTTCGAGCTGGCTTATCGAATGCAGACTGCAGCACCGGAGCTGCAGGACATCAGTGATGAGTCTGAGGTCACGCAGAAGATGTATGGTCTCGATCAGGATGTGACGAAAAACTTCGGGCGGCAATGTCTGATGGCACGGCGTTTTGCAGAGCGGGGCGTGCGGTTCGTGCAGATTACTCACAGTTATAAATGGGATCAGCATGGGGGCTTGAAAACGGCACTCCCTCGAAACTGCAAAGAGGTCGATCAACCGATCGCCGCATTGTTGAAGGATTTGAAAACGCGGGCTGCTGGAAGACACACTGGTGCTCTGGGGCGGGGAGTTCGGTCGAACGCCTGTCAGCCAGGGAGCCGACGGTCGCGATCACAATCCCCAGGGATACACGATGTGGATGGCCGGCGGAGGCATCAAAGGGGGGTTGCAGTATGGTGCCACGGATGATTATGGCTATTACGCAGTCCGGAATAAGGTGCACGTGCATGACCTGCATGCCACAATCCTGCATTTACTGGGACTGGATCATAAGAAATTAACGTATCAGTTCGCCGGTCGCGATTTCCGTCTGACCGATGTGCATGGCGAAGTGATGTATGATCTGTTTGCCTGATTCTTTTTTCTTACAAAATCCAATCGAATGAAAGTCTGTTTCTTTCGACAGTCGTGTACCAGATGCGAGTGGAACAGTCAGAATAAAACGAGGTGACCTCTTGCCACAGATTCAGGTGAAAAGCGCGCTCATTGAAGCCGACTGTTTGAAAGAGTTCTGCATTCAGTTACTGCTGCAGGCCGAACTGAGGGAGTCGGATGCTGAACTGGTGGCAGACACACTGGTGGAATCCAATCTGCGCGGGATCGACTCGCATGGCGTGGCGCGACTGCCTCACTATCTGGAACGCATTCGGAAGCAGAGTATCAAGGCCCGTCCGGAGATGCTGTGGGAACCACTGGGGGCTGCCGTCGGACGGGTGGACGGCGATCATGGCCTGGGACAACTGGCGATGGTGAAAGCCGCCGATCATGCGGTTGAGCTGGCACGAAAGTCGGGGGCCGGCTGGGTGTCGATCTGTAATTCATCGCATTGTGGTGCTCTGGCATACTACGGTCTCAGAATTGCCGCTGAGGGGATGATTGGTTTTGCGTTTACGCACGTTGATCCGATGGTGACACCTCACGGGGCGGCGGAACCTTTCTGCGGGACCAATCCGCTGTGCATCACCGCGCCGGGAAAAGAGGGGAAGTCACTCTGCCTGGATATGGCGACAAGCATTACGCCCTGGAATACGATCGCTAATGCCGCTACCGAAGGGGTTTCGATTCCGGGAGACTGGGCGCTGGATGCAAATGGAAAGGGGACGACAGACCCGAATGAAGTGGTGGCGATATTCCCGTTCGGCGGGTTTAAAGGTTCGGGACTAGGGCTGATGATCGATGTGCTGTGTGCGTTGTTGGGAGGGGCTCCTATCGGACCTGACATTCCCAAAATGTATGGCGATCTGACACAGAGACGCCTGCTGGGAGGCATGGTGGGTGCGATCGATATCAGCCACTTTACCACGGTGGAAACGTTTCAGGAGCGGATTGCCGGCATCATCCAGCGGTGGGGCGGATTACAGCCACTGGAAACAGGGGGGCAGGTACTCTATCCAGGCGAACCGGAAGCGGTTTCGCGTGACGTCCGGACGGCAGAGGGAATTCCCGTCGGCTGGCAGCTGATTAAGCAGTTCCAGCAGCTGGCAGACCGGTATGATATATCTCCGCTGGAAGTTGCAGAAACGCGGCAACCTGAAGATGAGGATGCCGCTGTTCCGCTGGCAGAAAAATGATTGGTA
>JAGQQP010000357.1 GCA_020426085.1 Planctomycetaceae bacterium
ACGGACGATGAAACCCGTGGCGACCAGATTCTCTCGATCGTCAGGAGCAATTTCGTCGGCCGCCAGCATCTGCCTGAGCATCGTATCGTAGCCCTTGTCTTCATTCAGCGAGCGAATGATCCAGTCGCGCCAGCGCCAGGTCAGGGAGTAGCTGTTGGTCATGTCTTTGGCGCCCCGCCGTCCGTACCAGTCGCTGTAACGCCAGACATCCATCCAGTGGCGTCCCCAGCGTTCACCATATTGTGGTCGTGCGAGAAGATCTTCGATCACCCGGTTCCAAGCGTCCGGTCGCGCGTCACTGAGCCAGGCATCCAGTTCTGCGGGAGTGGGAGGGAGACCAATCAGGTCGAGATAGACTCGCCGCAACAGGGTTGCCTTATCTGCCTGTGGCTGCGGGATCACATTTGCCTGTGCCAGTCGTGCGGCGATAAAGGCATCAATCGGGTTTATCGAGTTCGTTTTGACCGCTGGGACATCAGGCCGGGTGATCGGTTGAAAGGCCCAGTGTTCCGCTGGATCGGCTTCTGGTGAATCATCGGCGGGAAACTTTGCACCCTGGGCGATCCAATCTTCTATTAATTGGACTTCGTCTGGTTTGAGACGACGTCCCTGTCCTTCAGGGGGCATCTGAATATCCGCATTCGGAGCCAAAACCTGATACAGCAGGCTTTCATGTGGCTTGCCTGTGACGACAGCGGGGCCGATCTCTCCCCCTTTGAGAATCAAGTTGCCGGCATCAAGCCTCAGTGAAGATTCCTGTTTCAAACTCCCATGGCAGGCAAAACAGTGGGACTTCAGGAGTGGTTTGATCTGTTTCTGGTAATCGATTTCAGCGGTGGATGTTTCTGCGAAAAGCGGGTTCAGGCAGAATGACAGCAGTAGCAGGGGGAAGACTATTGCTGAGTTTCGCATACTTCGACTCCACTTTCTGTATCAACAGATTACATATTATGAGTCACTTATGTTTAGAATAAATTCTCTTTCCTGTTGTCACAAGGCGGTTTATGCTAGATTGTTAAATATGCTAAGAAAATAATATTGCCCGTTTGATTCTATATATGACGGCAAATTATTGTCATGATAGGTTCACCGTCTCTGATTTGTCTGGATGCTGTTTCAAAGAAAGTCTGTTATGAAGTCGAAAAATTCCCGGTCATACCTGCTTCTGTTGTTGTTTCTATTGAGCCTGACAGGGCCCGTTTCACTAACAAATCACGCCTTTTCAGGTGAAAAACAGTCGGCTTCACCTCAGCGTGAGATCCTCTGGGTTCAGCAGGCGGGGGGGAAGAAACACGACAAGATACGTGGCATCACCGTTGACCAGGAAGGCAACTGTTATGTGACCGGTGAATTTACAGAGACCGCACAATTCGCCGATCAGACTGTAACCAGCCGCGGGGGGATGGACTTTGTGCTCGCAAAATATGATCCCGCGGGCAAACTGCTCTGGATCCAGACTGCGGGGGGCAAAGACATTGACCGGGGTTACGGTGTAGCCGTTGATAAGGCAGGGAATTCTTATGTCACAGGACACTTTCAGAGTCCCACATTTCAGATCGGTGACAAAACGCTGGAAAATAAAGGGGATTACGACTACTTCATTGCTAAATACGATCCGCAGGGGAAGCTGCTCTGGGCCGAGAGTGCTGGCGGAACAGGTTATGATTACGGGCATGGAATCGCGGTGACACCGGAAGGTGACTGTTATGTGGCGGGTTCTTTTGCCGGTGATGTGACTTTTGGGACTTCACAAACAGGGAATAAAAAGGGGAGGTCACTGTTTGTTGCCCGTTATGATTCTGATGGGATGCTGATCTGGAGCCAGTTGGCTGGCAATGGACGGAGCCAGAGTGGGCATCAGATTGCCGTTGATACCAGTGGTAACTGTTATGTCTGCGGTTACATTACCGGGCTGGTGGAACTTGATGGTCAACAGGTGGGAACTGACACCAACGTGCAGGATATTTTTCTGGCGAAACTGTCTCCAGCAGGAAAACTGATCTGGTCGGCCAACTCAGGCGGTCAGGCCAACGGATTGAGTACCGGAGTCGCCGTCGATCAACAGGGGAACTGTTATCTCACGGGGATGTTTAAAAATAAAGCGACTTTTGGCAAAGCAGCTCTAACCAGTAAGGGGGCACATGACATCTTTGTTGCGCGGATCAATGCGGATGGTTCACCCGCCTGGGCCTATACCGGGGGAGGTGAGAAAATCGATTATGGGTTGGGGATTGCTGCAGACCAGACGGGGAACTGTTATATTACAGGAGAATTTTCTGAGGACGTGCATTTCCTGGGAAAACACCATACGAATCTGGGAGGCCGTGATTTATTTATCGCGCGTTTTGCTCCCGATGGAAAGCCAGACTGGCTGGAAATACTGGGTGGAGACAAGAGTGATTTAAGCTATGCGATCGCTGTCGATAAGGATCAAAACTGCTTTGTCTCGGGGGCGTTTTCACCATCAACTCAATATCAGAAGTACGAGTTGAAAAGCCAGGGTAGTAATGACATTTTTCTGATCAAAATGAGCCAGTAATATGAGTGATCGAATTCTGTTGGCATGCATAGTATTTTTCTCTATTAGTATTGAGTGCAGAGCGCAGCAGACCATCCAGGAAACAGAAGTCAAACCAGCGCGTCTGGCCGGGCATCCTCTGGCTGCGACCCGTCGCATGGCAATCAATGTGCTGCCTTTTCATCGGGAACTGGATGCAGCCAAGCTGCAAAAATGGCTGGAGATCAGTTCCCGCTGCACAATGGCAGAATTTGAACTGTTTCTGTCTCCATTGACGGCGGAAGAACAAAAACTGTTAAAAGTCATTGAAGACAAACCAGCGCCGATCGTGAATCGACTGCATTTTGAAAATCTGCGAGATGTCTTGAAGCAGAAATCGCTGGTCTCGCTACTGGTGGAAGAGGAAGTTGCGAAAGATGATTTATCACATACGACTCCTGCGGTAGAAAACCTGCTGTACGGCGCGTTCGATGCGGTTTTTGCCAGTGTCGGGCCACCCAATGGTTCACCCCGGTATGGGGATGTGGTTATACATCTGAAAGACTCCGTACGGGAGCATGGCTGGGCCACTCCTTTCAGCGGTATGCATTTTATGTATGCCATTCAACATAAAGATGCGAGAAAGATGCAGGATATGCTGGCAGCAGGAAAGTCGCTGCCGGACTCTCCGTATAATCCTCTCTATCTGGGATTTAATGACCGGCTGCATTTTTCACATTATGTGGTCACCGAAAAAAACTGGAATCGGATGCTGGCATTTCAGGCGATACTTGTTTATCGAAATCTGGACAACTCTCCAGCCAGTGAGAAAGTCAGACAGCGTTTTAGTGCATTGCTGACAGAAGAAAACCCTCAAAAGTTCTGGAATCTGTTTATTCCCCCTCGTGTCAATAATGGAACGAAAGAGCAGGAGGCTGAGAATATTCCCTTTGGCTATCTGGAAGGGAAGTTTGATGATGAGATATCGATCGATTTCTTCACTTCAATTGAAGTTCCCGCCTCAAAACTGGCTACCGTTCGGTCCTGGCCTGAAGCGCAGCCGTATTTACATCTCATCAGGGTAAAGTCGGCAGATATCCCCTGACTAGACGCTGTCTACCTTTTTCGCTTGTATTTTCAGTAAGCAAAAAGATTCAGCAACGACCTGTACTTTAGCAGGTTCTGCCTAAATTCCATGCAGGGTAACCTGTCATACTTGTCTTCTCGGAGTGGACACTGGGTTAAGATATGAACAGCGCTGCGCCTGTTTCTGCAGTATTCCCCTAGTTTTCAGGCTTTTGGGGCACTCAAAATTTTTACTGAATAGAACCAGAAAAAAATTACTTCATTGGTGCATAATTTGCAAATGTACGATGTAGAGGAAGTTGTAGTTTAATCTATCAGCAATCCGCTGCAGTCATTTCATTTATTCGACTCAGTCAGGGATGATTCAAAATGCCTCTTTCTCTTCATGGTATTTTCATATTTATCTTTTACTGTTCTATGGAGTCTGGTCCTTATGCACTCTCGAGAAAGACGAAACCGAGGTTTCACACTGATTGAGCTATTGGTAGTGATCGCGATTATCGCGATCTTAATTGCTCTGTTATTGCCAGCTGTTCAGCAGGCAAGGGAAGCAGCCCGTCGCAGCACCTGTAAGAATAATCTGAAGCAGATTGGTCTTGCCTTACACAACTATCATGATGCTCATCGCGTATTTCCTCCTGCGGCAATTGCACCAGGGAGCTGTTACTGCGAACGTGTACTGGATATGCCAGCCGGTTCTTCTCCGCTGTTGATGAACCACTCATTCTATCAACTGCTGTTACCTTACCTGGACCTGGCGAATCTTTACAATCAGTACGATTTCAAACTGTCAACTTCAACGCATGTTGCACGCTCTGATGGCGCGTATTGTGGTTCCGTGGGCCCGACATTTGCCGGATCAGGACAACTGACGGTTGCCAAGAATAACTTTCCAGTCTTTCTCTGTCCTTCCGATCCCAATCCTACAAAATACGGTGATTATCAGAAATCCAGTTATGGACACGTAGGCTACACAACAGAGTACAGCCTGCTGACTTCCTATGGCAATAACAGTAGTTCTCTGAAGGGAACACTGGGGTTCAATGGTTCTGCTAAAATCTCTGATATCAAAGATGGCACCAGTAACACCATGATGATCATGGAAGCTTCCATGTTACTGACCAGTGCTTCTTATGGCCCTTTCTGGAATTCATACCGCCATACGAATGTATTGCTTCCCGTATCCTATGGTATTAATAAAAACCATCCAGGCTATGACAAACCTTATGCCTGGGGAGCAGGGAGCCACCATGAAGGCGGTTGTCAGATGCTGATGGCCGATGGCGGAGTTCGTTTCTTAAGTGAAAACGTGGACCGTATCGCGGTCGTCCAGGCTTTGGTTTCCATCAAAGGTGGAGAAATTCTGCCAGAGTTCTAAGCCCTCCTGTTGACCTGATAACAATCTG
>JAGQQP010000358.1 GCA_020426085.1 Planctomycetaceae bacterium
GAAATCCGGTGGTTGCCGCAATTCTGGCATTCCTCATTCCAGGTGCAGGACACTTCTACCAGGGAAGAACATTCAAAGCGGCCATCTACTGCTTCTGTATTCTGAGTACCTTTTTCTGCGGCATGGCTCTGGGTGACTGGAAAACCGTGTATTATCAATCCCGTGAGGGAAAACGAAACCTGGGCTATTTCGCGCAGGTTGGTGTAGGTCTGCCGGCACTACCCGCACTGATTCAGACCAGGCGCTACAATAAAATGTCATCCCCTAATAATGTTGC
Organism: Planctomycetaceae bacterium; assembly: GCA_020426085.1. GTDB lineage: Bacteria > Planctomycetota > Planctomycetia > Planctomycetales > Planctomycetaceae > Gimesia. Next base: position 278 of record JAGQQP010000358.1, read on the forward strand.
ACGGCAGGGCGTGGATGACAGTTTTTTTGAATCGCACCCCTATCGCATGGAACTTCCTCTGGAAGCCCCTTTCCAGGGAACCCTGCTCGATCGTGGCGATGATGGTAATAACATCAACGGCAAACTGGACGGCCATATTAAACTGAAAACCATTCCCGGTGAATTCGGACCTGAAGTCTCAGGGACCTTTGAAGGAACCCTGGACAACAAACCAATCGAGACGCTGCATCTCGCAGACCCTGTGGGGATTGGATTACCTCTGGGAGGAGATCAGAACCGACCTCTCGAATGTGCTGTCGTGCGTGAAGTTAACGGCAGGCGTACTGATACAGGCCATATCGAAGGCTCGATTCCCCGTTCGTTCCTGAACTGGTTTGAAATGCCGTTAACCGACCACGAGCTGGATGATATCAATAAGAAATTAGGGAAACGTTATGAATTTGCTGTCGTATTCACCTGGATTGCCGGCCTGTTGAACCTGCTGGTCATCTGGGATGCCTTTGAAGGTCCTGCGTACGGCAGAGGTGATGACGAAGAGATGAAACCGGATGACAAACAGCCGGAACCAGTCAAGTCCTGAGCCGGTGAGTCCCACTAAACAGCCTGGATTACGCGTATCCCGTTTTTATAATATAAGGTGTTATAAGAAATGACCGTATCACTACTTTTTGCCAATCAGGTTAACGCGGTCGTGTATCTGATTCCGCTGCTGGCAGTGATCAGTCTGGTCTATAACGCCACGCGGTATGAGATACCACAAATCATCATTCAGCGTTCGATCAGGTTTTTTTTCACATCTGTGATCATCATGGGAGCATTGATGACTTTACTGGCTTTGCTTTCATGGAATTTGTGAACAGGCAGGCACCAGTCTTCTGCACCGGATATCTTCCGGATCCCGCCATGCTAAAGTTTGCAGCAGAAACTTTTTGACTTGCTAAAAAAACATCCTCATTTATTTATATTCAATTGCACTTTAGGCAAATGTAGCACATACTCAGACGATTGCGGGGTTACGGATTCCCTTTCTGCAATTGCGAGGTTGGGATTATTTTATGCAGACTAATGGATTTGCACTGACAGAAATCGTAGATCTGGCAGATCACACAGATCTGTTTGAACTCTTAGATAATGAAAGTGTTTATACACTCTCTCACCAGGGTTTCAGCGCCGGTTTTTCCAGCGTGAAAGCAATCAGTCGCTCTACGGGCATCGAAACACGCCGCCTGCTGCAGCCGGATCTTTCACCGCTTGATATCGCCACTGCAATTGCAGAAAAACTGCAACTGACCGTCGGCTTTGACTGGGCTGACTGCCCGGCGATTCTGCTGTGCCATTCGCATACCCGCAACCAGTCTGCCCGCCAGTTGTGCGATCAGCTGTCCGAAAAACTGGGAGTCCCCGCCGATCGATTCATAGCATTAAACTATGGTTGTGTCGGATTTGTCGAACTCCTGAACCGGGCATCCCAACTGCTGCAGGATCAGCCGGCAGGCGTGCATATTCCCCTGCTGACTGTCGAAACTCCCGAACACTGGCACGATTCTTCAGACAAGGCATTCTGCGGCATCGTCTCTGCAGGAGCGACTGGTACCACATTGTGGCGTGGCCCCGGGCATTCACTGCTGCATGTCGAAACATCAACCGAGTATATTCCCGAAGAACGCCGCAAACCGGACGTGCCTCTGTTCTGGACCGAACAGGGAGACATGTACGACTTCCGGGGACAGCCGGAACACAAACTCGTGATGCACATGGATGGTGAGTCGGTATTTCTGAACGGCGTCGATCTGATGCTCGAAGCCTGTCTGAAGTCTTACAAAGAAGTCTCAGGTACGACGGATCGAATTCTGATTGCCCCGCATCAGCCCAGCGGTAAACTGTTGAAGGCCATGATCGCTGCTGCCAAGCAGATTCCCATTGCTGCCGACTTCCTCAACAATCTGCCGAACTATGGGAATTCGATCTCATCAACCATCCCCACGATTCTGGCACGGCTGGATGAAGTGGTGGAGAATAACGATCATGCTCCTGCGAATCCGGGAGACCTGATTCTGCTGCCCGCAGCAGGCATCTGCATGGATCGCCTGACCGATTCCATGTGCATTGGTCGTGCGGCATTAAGATGGCAGCCTGGTCGCTACCGGAGTGAATCGTAAGCTTTACGCAGCTTCGCGTTCCACGCCACGCGTACCAAAGGCTTCGCGCCCTTCGATGATCGAACCTTTGTCGAACCGTTTTCCAAAGTATAGCGCCTGCGCTGAAGCGTCACTGAGCACGGTTTCCGCGTCTCCACTGACCAGCACCTGACCGGCGGAGATGATATAACTGCGGTCGGTAATCGTCAGCGTTTCCCGTTCCCGGTGGTCGGTCAGCAGAATGGAAATGCCATCATCACGCAGGTCGGCAATGATATCCTGAATATCATGGATCGTCACCGGGTCGATCCCGGTAAACGGTTCATCGAGCAGAATCAGCTCGGGAGAACTGGCCAGGCAGCGGGCGATTTCCAGACGTCGTCGTTCCCCCCCGGAAAGAGTGGAAGCTATCTGTTTCCGCTTGGCCGTCAGACCAAACTGATCCAGCAGCCGGTCGACTGTTTCGTGCCTCTGTTTGCGGGTCACATCCAGGAATTCGAGAATGGCGTAGATGTTCTGCTCAATCGAAAGCTTGACAAAGACGCTTTCATCCTGAGGCAGGTAGCCCATGCCTTGTCGGGCTCGTTTATACATGGGCCAGCTCGTTACATCGGTCCCTTCGAGATAAACGCGGCCTTTCGTCGGAGCAACCATTCCACAGGACATGCGGAAGGTGGTCGTTTTACCGGCACCGTTCGGTCCGAGCAGTCCGACGATCTCGCCGCGCTCCACGTAGAAGTCGACACCGTCCACGGCTCGTTTGCCGGGATAATCTTTCACCAGACCCACACATTCCAGTAATGCCATCGTACTCGTCCTCCTTGACGAAACCGCAATCGAAACTCACAAGGGTGACGATTCTACTAAATTATGCCAATCGGCTGAATATCGATTTTTCACCCATAGGGAAAGCACGATATGACCTTACCGAATGCGTTTCATCCGGGAAAAATTGGGATAAAAGGGGACGGAAAGCTTGGCATACGGGTCATCTGGATAGACGCCGGGACGCGTCTGATGGTAGAAAAACCGTTTGAGCGGGCCGGCACTGGGCGAGTAACCATGTCCATCATTCATAAACGGAATTCCATGAGGCCAGTAGATCATGAAGGCCTTCCCGACCAGAGCAGAACGGGGAACGGCGTGCCGATGTTCTGCCTGACGCGCATTCCCCCAGAGCCGGCTGTCGGCACTGCGGGCGGAGTTATCGCCCAGCACAAAAAACTCGTCGTCGGACATTTTATCAAACCGGACCTGCTGACGATGATCTTCATACTGACGACTCCAGGCAGCAGGATCCCAGAGTAACTCCCATAAGTGCCTGCGGTCGCCGGAGTATTCCTGATTCTGATAATACTCATCAGCGCGATAATAAATGTCACGCTGCAGCATCAGATGTGAAAGGGTGAAATCGATTCCGACCCCCGTTACTCCCGCCGGCGCCAGATCACCATCGCGGGGGGCCGGTGACACGGGCGGCTGATATTCCGTCGCGGTTCCCAGGTCGACGCCAGAATCGTTCACCCACAGACAGAGCCGCTGGTCCACATTCGCAAACATGACGGAATAGCCCCCCTTCCCTTTGAGCGCCGTCTCAACAGTCGTCAGTTCGGTTTCGACTGGCTCGGGGTTGGGGAAGTCTTCCACATAATAGAGTCTGGCCTGACCTGTTTTTACATCAAAGCGGACACGGTAATGTCGGTCGCCGCGCATCAGTTCCACCAGAAACTCACCTGCTTCCGACTGGATCTCCACATCGAAGCTGAGTGTCAGATCGCCGACCCAGAACGCCGCATCGTACGCAAAGGCCCCGGAAGAAGACCCGCCCGAATAGTTATTATACGCTGTGTAATCGCTGATCAGTCGAGACTGGGGGGGAGAAGAGAGCATCGTCTGCGTGAACAACTCTGGATTTTCCTGCAGTAATTCCCACTCCGACTGACGGGGTACGATATGCTGATAGCGGAGCCATTCCAGCTTGTCGGCTTTGGCCGCTGTCCCTTTGAACTGATAAGCGCGTGCTTCACGATCCAGTTCCCACACAGACTCCTTGAGATTTTCATATCGAGTCTCAACCGGCTTAACCTGCTGCATGGGAGACCAGCGCTCAGGCCAGCCATACTCCAGAATTTCGCGAGGCGGGTAGTCATCGTCGTAAACGAGCTGCTGCACCGTCAGCTGTTTGTTTAAATTGTCTTTGCGAAGAATCTGAAACGGCTCTTTTTCATCTTTACGAGCGTAGACATCCCCGCGGGAAATCTGAATTTCTTCGCCCGGCAGACCAACCAGTCGTTTGATGTAGTTCGTCTGTGCGGCTTCGGGATATTTGAAAACGATCACATCCCAGCGACCAGGGTCGCCGTAATCAAAGGGAAATTTGTTGACGATGATGCGATCCCCGGTGTAAGGCATGGCGTCCTGCAGGTTCGTGTAATAACGACAGTTCGGACAGAAGGCACCGGTGACTTTATTATCGGGAAGATAGTACTCCGTCTTTTCAACCAGTTCATCGCTGGCACCCACAGCATACTTCACACCACACTCGGCGCA
>JAGQQP010000359.1 GCA_020426085.1 Planctomycetaceae bacterium
GTGGAAGTTGTTTTCCGCATTGAACCTGACCGATTGAAACCGGGTTTTGTGCCACCTGAGAATCCTTTCCAACAGTATTACTTGAAATGAAGCTCTTCGAATTATGGTGGAATTCTCCAAGTTCAGCAAGGGACGATAAATCGGCCTGCCCGGGGAAGAACCCTGATTTCCAGTGGCGTCAGACCGGAAGCATCCCCGTCGGTCTGAACAGGAACGGGTCGCGCCGAGCGAATTTGAATGCGATTCACCTGTATCCGTTGCACATCAGGTGAATTCAAATGTGTGCCACGGACAATCTGGTACAGATATTTCAGAGTGCTGAACAACCCTTTTTTCTTAAACAGAATCACATCGAGCAGCCCGTCTTCATCGTTTGCGGTAGGAGAAAAATTCAAATTCAGACCGTAAGCGGGAATGTTAACGATGATGGCATGGTAGGCAGTAATCTCTTCGGTACTCTGATCCGTGGTGATCTTGAGCGGTTCATACGGATAAGACCGAATCGTACGCCAGACTGGTTTCAGATAACTCAGATGGGAAATATTTCCTTTTCGGAATTCGGTCAGATCTGCGACCACAGCAGCGTCGAAGCCCACGCTCGCCATCAGGATAAATCGCTGCTGCTGCATCTGGCACAGGTCGATTTCGCGCGTCGCTCCCTGGCTGATCATATTTGCAACGAATGTGCCGGATTTCTGGATTCCCAGATACCGGGCCATCAGGTTTTCGGTTCCCAGCGGTAAAATCGCGATTCGCTGATCGGGATAACGGTTGATCAGATCCTGAACTGTTCCGTCCCCGCCGGCGGCGACCACACAGAGTGGCGGAGTTTCCGTTGACTGGTTTTTCAACAGTTCCTGCATGCGTTCCCGATTGGAAAACAGCCGGGGGCGGATACCTTTCCGCTTCAGCTGGCGGATTAAATCCATAATCAGTGAGGCACGGTTACCTGTTCCGGAGATCGGATTTCTTTGAATGGCGACCCAGGGTAAACTCATTTGCAGTCAATCTTTCTGCGGCGGCAGGGGGGTGAAACGGTTCGCTGGAAAGGGACTCAGTCATCAAAACAGGCGGAAAAACTTGAGAAAAAATATCCGGAATCGGGCAGAATTTGAAGAAATTCCCAGATTCCTTTCGTTGGATCTTAATTTTGGCTGACAGAAAGCCGATTTCATAGGTACGATATCGTTATACTGTTTATGTTGTTCAAGATTTTGGTGAAAAGCATAAATACTACGGCAGGTATTCTATCAATCGTACCTGAATCTACGTAATACAGGATTGAGGCATCTTGTTTTTATTCCGGTTGTTACTACAAATTAAGTAGACTGGAACAACAAATGTCCCCGTTGGTAATACAAAGTTTAGTGAAGCATCAAATGTATTAGTGGACAAAGGCTGTTTTCGTAGTGACCAATCCGCAAAAAATTCTCTTCTGTGGGCCCTCAGACGAACAGACTTCTGAGTTGCGAGAACAGTTCTCCAATGAAGACTATGTGGTCGTAACCCCCGAAAATCTGGCGGAAGGCATTGCGGAATTTGATCAGGGGAATATTTCTGCCCTGGTCGTACCCGCCACTACCGGTACCTTACCCCTGGCGTTGATTCAGTCGGGTACCCTGCTGGAATTTCTTCCGCATGCCGTTGTCGTGCTGGATGCCGACCTGCGAATCATCTGGGCAAATCACCAGTTGGGCCAGCTTTGCGGTCAGGAAAACTCGCTGATCGGTCATTCCTTCTACGATGCCTTTGGTGCCCCTGAAATCCTGGGCCCCGACTTCAGTCCGTTTCACTCAGCATTTTCCACACGCAAGATTGCCAAGAGCGGTTTGCGGGTCGGCGATAAAAGTTATTTTGATGTCGAAGTCATGCCGGTCCTGACCTCGTCCGACAGTAAGCAGGAGCCCGCGTACCTGGTGGCCAGCGTGCGTGACATTTCGGAAGAAGTCTTACAGCGTCAGAAACTCAATGCCATCTATCAGGCCGGGCTCGAGCTCGGCGATCTCTCTCCCGAAGAAATTTTCGAGATGACGACGGAAGATCGCATTGAACTTCTGAAAGCCAAGATTCTGCATTACACTCAGGATCTGCTCGAATTTGAGACCGTGGAAATCCGTCTGCTGGATAAAGCCTCGAATCGTCTGGAAGTCCTGCTGGCAGTCGGCATGGAACAGGTGGCGACGAACCGTACGCTTTATGCAGACCCCGAAGGAAACGGCGTGACCGGCTTTGTCGCCGCTACGGGGAAAAGTTACCTCTGTGAAGACACGGCACACGATCCCCTCTATATGACCGGGGCTCCCAATGCCCGCAGTTCGCTGACCGTTCCCCTCAATCTGCACGATGAAGTCCTGGGAACGTTCAATGTGGAAAGCCCGCATGCGGGGGCTTTTGATGAAAATGATCTGCACTTCCTGGAACTCTTCAGTCGCGAAGTCGCGATTGCTTTAAATACACTGGATCTGCTGGTTGTCGAAAAACTGACAACTGCTTCTGCCAGTACTGAGTTAATTATGCGTGGGGTCGTTGATCCGGTGGATGAGATCCTCAATGATACGGCCTGGATTCTGGAGCGGTATATCGGTCACGAGCCGAGTGTGTGCGAGCGATTGCAGCGTATCCTTAAAGATACTCGCCACATTAAGCAACTGATTCAACAGGTGGGAGACGAAATGGCTCCCCAGACACCTCATCATCATAAAGTGCCCACGATGAGACAGGTGAATCCCAAACTGGTCAACAAGCGGATTCTGGTCGTCGACAGTGATGCCACTGTCAGACGAGCCGCACACGAACTGCTGGGCCGACTGGGCTGTGAGGTAGAAACCGCTCACGATGGAGAAGAAGCATTCCTGATGGTCCGCAGCTTTCACTATGATGTGGTCATCGCCGATATCCGGCTGCCCGATATGAACGGGTACGAATGCTTCTCCCAGATCCGGGAGATTCATGAGCACCTGCCTGTGATCCTGATGACAGGTTTTGGGTACGATCCCACGCACTCGATCGTCAAAGCCCGGCAGCTCGGTTTGAAATGCGTGCTCTACAAACCGTTCCGCCTCGACCAGCTGATTTCCGGCGTCGAAAAAGCGGTCAGCATCTCCGAAGACATCACTTCAGAAACTTCGAATTGAAGCTCCTGCTTCACGCTGCTCTCGACGGGCCGCTCCCCCTTTCCCACTCGCTCATTTTTCTGTTTTCAAAATACAGTCTCGATTTCCCTCCAATCCTGCGATATATTAAAAAAGTTAATTTATTGGGCTGTCTCATTTGAGATGACGAGTTTTTAACACGCATAACAGCCCGGCACATTCATTCCAGTCAAACTGCAGCTCACTTCCTCACCAGGAGATCATCATGTCAAATTCTGTCGACCGCCGCGAGTTTCTGAAGAAAGCCTTGATAGCGGGGACAGCTGTGCCTGCCTTCACAGGGGCACTGCCTCTGCTGCCGCTGGAAGCCGCTCCCCAAAGTAAAAGTCCGAATGAAAAACTGAATCTGGCTTCGATCGGCGTGGCTGCCCGGGCTTATGCAAACATCAGCGGTACCAAATCAGAAAACTTTGTCGCCCTCTGTGACATTGATGCGAAGCGTCTGGAGATCGCCGCTAAAGAATTTCCCAAAGCGGATACCTACGACGACTATCGCAAAGTACTCGAACGCAATGATCTGGACGGCGTACTCGTCAGCACTCCCGATCACATGCACGCCCCGGCTGCCGCTGCTGCCCTGCGAAAAGGCCTGCCCGTTTACTGTGAAAAACCACTCACCCATTCTGTATATGAAGCACGCGTCCTGACCGATCTGGCCGCCAAAGCCGGCGTTGCCACTCAGATGGGGAATCAGATTCACGCCACCGACAACTATCGCAAAGTCGTGGAGATGGTTCAGTCTGGTGTGATTGGCCCCGTCCGTCGCGTGCATGTCTGGGTGGGGGGCGGAGTTAGCCTTGAAGGGAAACGCTCCAAAGAAAACAATCCCCCCTCCTACGTCAACTACGATCAATGGATCGGGCCGGCTCCCTTCCGTCCCTACAACGAATCTCACTTCCACTTCAACTGGCGCTACTGGTGGGACTTTGGAAACGGCCAGCTGGGTGACTTCGGCTGTCACTATATGGATCTCCCCTTCTGGGCATTGAAACTCAAATATCCCAAAACCGTGGTTGCTGTCGGCGAAAAAGCACATGGCGGCGTGAATGACTGTCCCAGCCTGATGAAGGTCGATTACGAATACGAGGCCCGCGAAGATCTGCCTCCGGTTCACATGACCTGGTATCATGGCGGCTGGAAACCCAAAGGCGCTGAAGTGTATGAGAAAAACAGTGCGGTTCTGTTTGAAGGGGATGACGGTCGCCTGCTCGCCGACTATGGGACAAACAAGGTCTTCATGGAAGCCGGCAAAGAAGCCAAACCGGTCGAACCTTATCTGACTCGGCCCAAGAGCCACCACATCGAATGGCTCAACGCCATCCGCAATGGTACTCCGACCGGCAGTCACTTCGGTTACGCCGGACCTCTCACCGAGACCGTACTGCTGGGGAACGTTTCCTACCGCGTCGGTCAGAAGAAACTGGAATGGGACGCCGACAATCTTAAAGTCACCAACGTCCCCGAAGCTGCCCAGTACATCAAACGCGAATACCGCGAAGGCTGGACGCTGTAATCGATAAGAATTAGTCAGTCGAACTTTGCTTCGACACAACAAGAAAGAGCCTGCTGAATCGGTTTCAGCAGGCTCTTTCTGATTTATGACTTTGAAGAATAGTTGCTTATCTGTATTTCACAACCGTTTTATAGTTGGGAGCTAAAAACCGGGGACCGCGGCTCTTGTAGACGACTCGGCCTGGACCGTAGTAAGAGTAGGTCGAGACTGCCGGTGCGTAGTAGGTGGTCACCGGCTGTACTACGACAGGTGTCTGATAGTAAACCGGAGTCACAACTGGCGCGGGCACGAGAGCTGG
>JAGQQP010000035.1 GCA_020426085.1 Planctomycetaceae bacterium
AATCGCAGCGGCACACATGGGAGGGACCAGGCTGGCGATACCCGTTCCATGACTGGGATCGATGACAACTGGCAGGTGAGTCCGTTCATGCAGATAAGGAACGGTGGCCAGCGGGAGAGTGAAGCGGGTATGTGTTTCGAATGTCCGGACGCCGCGTTCGCAGAGAATGACCTGCTGATTTCCCTGATCGAGGATGTATTCAGCGGCAAGCAGGAATTCTTCGATCGTGGCGGAAGGGCCGCGTTTCAGCAGGACGGGAAGACGGGTTTCACCTACCGCCTGCAGAAGATGGTAGTTCTGCATATTGCGGGCACCGATCTGCAGGACATCCGCGTATTGACAGAGCAGATCGACATGGTTGGGTGTCATGACTTCGGTGACGACGGCGAGGCCAGTTTCTTCCCGTGCCAGCGCGAGGAGTTTGAGACCGTCTTCTTTCATGCCCTGGAAAGAGTAGGGGCTGGTGCGCGGTTTGAAAGCACCGCCACGGAGCCCGGTGGCGCCAGCGGCTTTGACCTGGTGGGCGATCTGCAGGATTTGTTCTTCACTTTCCACGGAGCAGGGACCGGCGATCACGCCGACGTGTGACCCACCAATTTTGAGATCACGTGTGGTGACGACCGTTGGTTCCGGCTTGGTTTCTTTACTGGCGACTTTATAAGCGGCGATGATGGGCACGACTTTTTCGACTTCGGCACAGGATTCCAGTTCTTCCTGATGTCCGTCACGTTTGATGCCTGCAGCGGCGATAACGGTTCGTTCTTCACCGACGATGACATGGGCTTTCAGTCCCATTTCTTCGACGCGTCTGACCATGGCCTGGACCATTTCTTCAGTGGCATTGGGTTTCATCACAACAATCATGGCGTTGACTCATTTCTAATTCAGTCTCAGGGAATAAAAAAAGCCCTGTAACCAGTGAGGTTACAGGGCCAATCGATTTCAGGGGCTGTTCATCAGTTATGAACGGTATGTATTCGATCGGTCAGGCAACCTGTTCCGGTAAACCAATAGCTCAAAAAGTGCCAGGCTGTAAAAAATGACAGCCGCACAAAATTAAAGCTAAAAGTACCAAACCGATGTGTCACGGAGAAACTCCAAAACGGAGAAAATCTGATTTCCAGCAAATTTCCACCAGAGGAAACTGCATGATTAGATCATACTCCTGCGGAACAAATTAAGTCAACCGAGAAATTTAAAAGTTTCTCAATCGGGCTGAGTGTCTTAGAAATGAGGGCCTTTTGTATTTCGCTTGTGGAGATGTGTGAAACTGATTCCCTGTTTTTTGGGTGCCGAGTCCAGTTCCTGCTGCTTCGGATCTGTGGGTTTGAAGTGAGGCTGGTTGTTTGATGAGGTATGCGGTAACAGTGTACGAAACTGTTCTGGAATCTGATCGGGGTGTGTTTCAGCGGCAAGACCACTGCGCGCGATACGAATTTGCTGGATTGATTTCATCATCGCAGACTGATGGAAACAGTCTTCCGGGTAGCAGGCCATGACGGCTGCCAGCATTTTTTCCCAGTGGTCACTGCTTTGGCTGGTCAGTCCGGCGGGGAATGAAATTCGTAAACCGGCAGTAATCAGGTCCCAGGTCTGAACGGGGGAGGGGGCATTCAGGTTTGTCGACTGGTCTTCACCGAAATCGCGGGCGCGTTCCGGATCGTGGGCAAATTCCTGAAGATCGTATCGTAATACGAACTGTCCGAGCATCAGGTCGGTCCAGCGTTCGATTGAGCGTCTTGTGCCATTAATTCGTTTAAGGGCATCCAGACTCAGATGGTTTTCCGCGACCATCACACCCAGCACGACGCGTTTCAGATCCAGGAATGCCAGGTAGAGACTGCGGGCAATGGGTTCGGACTGACACTGTTTTCGTTTTTGATCTGTCGCCGCAAGAACTGTGGTCACAACCCGGATCAGCATTTCTTCGGCAAAGAAATCTTTGAAAATGACTTCGAGTTCTGATTCGGAGAGATCACTCGGAGTGTCTGACTTCGCCAGCGGTTCCAGAACACGTCGACGCTGTTTCAGGTGTTCCTGCCCGTAATACCAGAAGTCACAGAGGACGTCGGAGGAAAGCGGAGCAGTTCCTTCAATGAGAGAAAGACTTTGAGATGCAATGACTGCTGCGATTTCTGCGGTAATTTGCGAATTCAATGGAATGCCGTTCTGCCTCGAGAATGAAATGACCCGGAGCCTGGAATTCCGAAGAAGACCAGAGCTTTCTCTGGCAGGATAAACGCAAACGGGATACCAGTTTGATCATTGAAACGGCTGAGTATTCATAAAGACTGTAAATGGAACAGCTTATGAATAAAGGTGACAAATGGCAGTCATGTGCTGTGATGACTTAATCCATCGGTGTGTTGATCAAAATCAACGTGTGGTATTATTTCTGCGGTGCGGTTTTGGCGACTTCTTCGGGAGTCAGTTTTCTGAGACGGATATTTTTCAAAGCAGCCGTCGTACTGAATGAGGTGATACCGAAGGGACGGGAGAGTTCGACTTCGTGGCGGATTGAGATCTTGCGATCTTTCAGATTCTGATCGACAATCTGCTTTCCATCGAGCCAGACCTGAATTTTATGGTCGGTGACCTGCAGACGGATTTTATACCACTGATTCTTCTTAAACGTCTGAAATGTCGTCGTGCTGTTTTGTGATGCGTCATCTCCATCGATGCTGGAGATACCACACAGGCTGCCACCCCAGCCTCCCAGGATGAAGGAGCAGGGATCTTTTTTAACGGGGAAGGTCAGTCCACAGAAGAAGTCTGTCCCATCCACCCGCATGGCTTCCAGTTCTACTTCATAGTTTGTCAGCGGAAGATTTTTAGGATCGTCGAGAGTGACGCCGGTCAGATCGACGCCCATTTCCAGGATCAGGTTTCCCTTTTCGACATGGACTTCGCCTTCGCCCCCGAATTGCGGGACTTTCCACCCATCCAGGTTCTTGCCATTGAACAGTGAAATCCATTTGGGTTCCGGTTGTTTCTCTGCTTTGCTGGATTCCTTTTTCTCTGCTGGATTATCCGCTGAGACCACCGGACTGGGCATCAGACTGATAATGAGTATCAGAAGCAGACAGGTTTTGGGAAGACGAGCCCGAAGCAAAGTATTTCCTGACGGATTCAAAATATTCATAAGAGGCCTGATGCTTTGTCAAAAAGGTTGGGAACGGTAAGTACACCTGATTCAGGGTAGTCTTGCGGTGAAACCTGTTTCTGTCTCATCCTGTTTCAGAGACAAAAGTTAAAGATTTACAGGTCTGAGTTTCTACTATTAGAAAATAAAGGAGGTTAAATCGAAAGCCAAAAATATTGCTTTATGAGGATTATATCGAATTCAGGGGTCAGGCAAAGTCATGAGGGAAAATCATGGGACACGAGTGAAAATTGTGTTCATCTATCTGCGATTTCTGGACTAGGTTTTAGATGAACCTCGTGGAGATTCCGCGGGATTCATCAGTTATAATCTCGTTTGCAGGTTAGAAAGCGCAGGGCTCAGTTGTCTTATCTTATTGCATCAATCATCGAAGTAATCACACAAAATGTGTCGCAGGGCGTCACCAATGCCAGTGTTGCGGCCATCGCTGGTGTCTGTCTGCTGCAATATGTTGTTTACACTTTCAAAATGTCAGCAGTACGCAAAGAGAACGAGCAGTTTCAGCGTAATCTTTCTGAATTTGAAGTTGAGTTACAGGATATTCAGTCCGATCGGGCGATGACGCTGATCGAGAATCACATTTTAAGAGAGTTCGTCTCGCAGTCTGATTTCGACCAGGCAATTGAACTGCTGTTGAAACGTTATGTGCCATCACTGCGGGATGGATTTGGATTGTACCTGAATCATATCAATGGTGAATTCAAGCTCCGCGAATCACGGGGCCTTTCGCGCAATACCAAAGCAATTTATGACATTGACCGGAATATACTGAAGCAGTTACGGAACCAGAATGTGCTTGTACTGCGTGGTGATAAACTTCGAGAATCGAATATCTATCATTGTTTTCACGATCAGGACAAATCCCGAATCCAGAAGCTGTGTCTGCTGGCTGTCTACGATAAAAAAGATATTTCCGGAATCTTTATTACGACCGATCTGTATCCCGAAGGTGTCGATGAAGCACAGCAGATTAAGCTGGCGAAGCGACTGTTGATCTGTGTGTCCCGTAATATTGTCAAGAATCAGGATTTTGAATCACATCGATTTGAATTACGCGTGACACGCGAACAACTCGAGTTGCGTTCTCTGGCAGACCAGCAGTTTAAGACTCCGGTGATTATGCTGGAAGAGTTTCTGGATCGACTACGACATCTGACCAATTCGAGCAGAGCAGGGTTGTTTCTTTCGACGCCCGGTGATCCCAGTGGATGTAAGCCAATTGTCGAATGTGGAATTACACTCCAGTCTGGAGTAAAAGCCCGCTGGCGTGAACATGAAATGCGTTTAGTTCAACTGGGGCTCAATTCAGGTGAGAATACTTCACTGGCGGGTGATCAGCTGGAAAATCATGGGATTCGATCACTGGTGGGGGCTGCTTTGATCTCGCCACTGATTACCAACCGGAAGCGGATTGGGGTGCTCTGTCTGACCAACCAGGACAGCCAACCTTATGATGAACGCTCATTAAGACTGATTTCCTGGGCATCACAGTTTTTGTCGAATACACTTTTGAAAGTACTCAGTCATGCGACGATTGAACGTCAGGCGCGACAGGATGGCTTAACAGGACTGGTTAATCGACGTTCGTTTGATGAACTGTTTGAAGATGAGTTTCATCGTGCTCAGTCGGCCGAAATGGCCTGTTCGCTGATTTTAATCGACCTGGATCACTTCAAATCGGTTAACGATACTTACGGACATCAGGCAGGCGATGAAGTTCTGCGGCGAGTTGCACAGATTTTGAAAGAACGAATTCAGGAAATTCGATCATCGGATAATGTCATCGCTGCCCGCTATGGTGGTGAAGAATTAGCAATTCTGTTACCAGAAGTGGGGCTGACAGGCACGGAACGTATTGCTGAAGTGATACGACATTCGATCGAAGCGAGTGTCATCAAATTTAACGATGTTCACATTCCCGTCACAGCGAGTCTGGGAATCTCAACTTATTCACCTCATGTGATGGACAGTGTTCAGGCGATGTTAGCTGCCGCGGACAGTGCCCTGTATCAGGCAAAAGCGGAAGGACGGAATCGAGTTTGCAGCCTGAGTTCGGCTCCGGTCTGAATGATTACTTAAAACGAGGCAGTTTTGACTTGTTTATGAATTTCTACTCGTAAACAATGCATACCTGTGTATGACCCGCTTAGACCATTTTCACAAACGAAGTCTTGAGCCGGTTTCTTTTGTTTCTCTGTTCTGTAGATGGAAATCAGAACAGCCAATCTACATTGTTCTGATTTAGATAGTCTTATGTCCGATCCTGATTCCAGCACAAACAGTTCCTCGCCAGGGCGAGGTCGAGTCATTGCTGTGATGCCTGCTTATAACGCTGCCAGCACTCTGGAACGGACGGTTGCGGATATCCCCGAAGGATCGGTTGATGAAATCGTTCTGGTCGATGACTGCAGCAGTGATAATACCGTCGAGGTCGCAAAACGTCTGGGGCTGACGGTGATTCAGCACGATCAAAATAAAGGCTATGGCGGAAATCAGAAGACCTGCTATCGCTATGCTCTGGATGCAGGAGCGGATTTCGTCGTGATGATTCATCCCGATTATCAATATGACAGTCGGGTGATTCCAGTGGCAACCGAACTGATCCGACTGGGAATTTGCGATCTGATTCTCGGTTCACGGATTCGAACCCGGGCGGAAACTCTGGCAGGCGGGATGCCTTTTTATAAATACGTCGCGAACCGGTTTCTGACGATTGTTGAAAATATTGCCCTCGGTCAGAACCTGGGAGATTTTCACAGTGGCTTTCGTGCTTACAGCCGCCAAGTTCTGGAGACAATTCCCTTCGACAAGAATTCCGACGATTTTATTTTTGACACCCAGTTCCTGGCGCAGGCTGTTCGTTTTGGATTCAAGATGAGCGACATTCCGGTTCCGGTTCGCTACTTTGAAGAGGCATCGAGCATCAACTTCAGACGCAGTGCCCGCTACGGGTTTCTGACGCTGGTCGTGATGCTGCAATACTGGTTAAACCGACTGAAAATCTGGAAATTGGATCTGTTCTCTCAGAATCAGCAGTATCTTGTCGATTGACCGAGTCGCTGGTTATTTGTCAGATTTCTGCTTCTCAGGTTTTGTCTGAGCAGCATCGAATTCCTTCCAGAATTCCTCTGCGGCTTTGACAGTATCAAAGCTGGAGCCCAGACCTTGAATGGATGGATTTTCCCTGATCACATCCAGGCCTTTTTTGATATTGGCGGGTGTAAAAATCAGACGCTGTAAAGGCATTCCTTTCAGAGGTGTCAAATCTGTCACAGCGGAATTCGCGAGATTCAACCGCAGGATCTGCATGCCCCGCAGTGGTGAGAGGTCGGCGACTTTCGTGTCCTGAATATCCAGGCTCTCCAGCAGCATCCCTTTCAGTGGTGAGATATCGGTAATTTCCGTATTGGGAATCCAGAGTGTCTTGAGGGGGAGTGTGTTGATCAACCCCAGGTTCTTAACCTTGGTGTCAAACAGATTGAGTTGGTTAAGGGGCATACCTTCCAGAGGGGAAATGTCTGAAACGGGGGTGTGTTCCATACGCAGAATTCGAATGGGCATTCCTTGTAAGGGACTGAGATCACTGACGAACGAACCTTCCAGATAGAGTTCCTGAATTTTCATTCCTTTCAGCGGACTCAAATCAGAGACCGGACAATGTGTGAGATCCAGGTACTGCAGATCCATGCCTTTCAGCGGGCTTAAATCGGAAACGGGACAGTTCATCAGATCCAGAAACTGCAGTTTCATTCCTTTCAGGCCTGAAATATCTTCCACGCCGACCAGTTTGGCTGAAATGATCTCTCCGTTTTCTTTCCCAAATTCGGCCTTGTTCTGATAATCAGGATTATTTTTTTTCAGACGATCGTGAATATCCTGTTCCGTCAGAACGACAGGGCCGGCAGGCGCTGTCGGGACAGGGGGATCTGTTACTGTGCTCTTTGCTGTCTTTTCGGGAGCTTTTTCCTCGCCGCAACCGGTAAACAGGAAGATGCTTACAAGACAACTCAGACAAATGATTATCAACTGGTTTTCGTTTCTCATAATGGGCCGCATTTCAGAGTGTAAGAATTCGAGATAGATAGATCAGTTTACAAGTTGCAGTTGATGTTCGTCGAATAACAGACCAAAGCCAGGGCGATCTGAAACTTCGATCTTACCCTGTTGAATCTCTGGTTGTCCTTTGACCCAGGTCATCCAGGGGCGACCGGTTTCTGCGAGGGGCTGAGGATCCAGCGCGGCGATGGCGTGCAATGCCCAGATTTCACAACCGCGATGCGGGCAGACACGTAAGCCAGCTTCCTTTGCCATTGTGTAGATTCTGATCAGTTCCGTCAAACCACCGCACCAGTTGACATCGGGTTGAAGTACCGCATGCAGTTTCTGTTCAATGAGCGGGCGAAACGCCTCTGCGGTAAACTCATGCTCGCCCCCCGCGATGGGGACTTCTGTTTTTTCTTTGAGGATCGCGTAACCGGCCAGATCGTCCGGGGATAATGGTTCTTCGATCCATTCGACCTGAAACGGTTTGATTGCCTGCGAAATCGAAATGGTTGATTCGATGTCCCATTTCATCCAGGCATCGACCATCAGTAACGGCGAGGCACCAATGCTGGATCGTGCCTGTTCAATGGAGGCGACCATCAAATCGCGTTGTTCCGGAGCAGCAATTTTTCCCAGGTGCAGTTTATAACCTGCGTGCTCACCGGTAGTCGCAAGATCCTCTGTTGACCACACCGTATGATAGGTTGGCAATTTTGTACCAGGAGTGCCTCCGAGCAGTGCGACTACCGGTTTCTGTTCCCGTTTTCCCTGCAGATCCCACAAGGCCAGGTCGACTCCGCTGATGGCCATGATGGCAATGCCTTTGCGGCCAAATGCCAGAGTGGCCTGATACATGTCATTCCAGAGTTGTGATATTTCTGCCGGGTTTCTGCCGAGCAGGAGATCGCGCAGGACGGTCTTGACCACGTGTTGTCCTGCCAGTCCTCCCCCGCCCACTCCATAGCCTGTGATACCGGCATCGGTGTCAATGGCGACGAGAATCTGACCCAGACTGGTACGCCAGTCGGGAGGAGAGTTTTTACCTGCAGGTTGTATCGCGCGAACGTCTGTGATTTGCATGCTGCCATTCTACTCAAATAAGATAGAAAAAGCAGGGATCTGCAGTGAGATGGCTGGTCAGAATCAAAGGAATTTCTGCAGCGGAACGTTCGAACGAGAGCGTGCGCTTCAGGTGTTATTCTGCCAGGGGAGAAGAACTATCTGCCTTCAGCAACCTGCTGATTCTGCGGTTTGGCCTGTACGGGAGCAACCCGGAAGTTCTTAGGAAGATTCTTCTTCAGCCAGTCATCCATTCCGTTGATGGTTTCTGCATTGATTTTTGCAGCTACATTAGGTTGCAGAACGGTGGAGATCGGTTTAATGACCTGTTTATAGGCATCATTGACCACAGTCTGATTTACCTGCATTTTGGTCAGGCCTGTGTTATCAGCCGGGTTCTCAGGCTTGAATGCCAGGTATACGTTCCAGAAACAGCGTTTCCAGAAGAATGCGTTGGGGTTCGCATTGTAGGCCTGAATCATTTTGCGTGTCATATCGACAATGGAATAGGTGATGAGTTTAATATCCGCGTTTGCTTTGAGTGGAAGCTTGCCAATATTTTCTGCGGCAGCAGATCGAACATCCCAGGTCCGTTTTGCGTTATTCATGACTTTCAGCAAAGCATCCGTGACGATGGGCTGCCGAGCGAGGTTGTCGGAAATACCCAGTGAACCGAGGGCATTCACCAGACTGCGCTGATACCAGGAAAACTCGTTGACCGACTGGATTAACTCATCAATAATTTCTTCTGCAATTTTAACCCGTAACTGGTTGGTCGGATTACCAGTCTGTCCGATTCGCGCGAGGCCGTTGGCAGCGACAATCTTGACTTCAGTCGGCTGAGATTTATCATTCAGGATCTTGACCAGGGGCACATAAGCCATGGTGTAAGCGACGCGATCCGTTTTCTTCTGACGGTCTTCGTCACGCAGGTCAAGTTGGGAAAGTAACACGACGGCACTGAACCGAACCAGGCGATGATTGTCGAGCAGGTCCTGGGCTCGTTTTGTGAGTTCTTCGAGATATAGTTCACGTGCCTGAAAGTTACCGGAAATCTTGCCGGAAAAACTAATATCACGCAGGATATTTGCCCGCAGTTTGTTCAGGTCGGTCTCATTTTCGGGTTTATTGGGATCCTGCTTGAGGGTCATCAGGTAGACGTGATATTTCGCTCCTTCGGCAATCAGTTTTTTCTCTTCAGCAGAACTGATTTTTCCGCCCCGCAGCACTTTGTCGAAATCCCGTGATTTGGTTTTTCGAAAATTGACCGCTTCATCGGGAGTGATCAACTCTTTGTATACATTCAATGCGTCGTTCTGGGCATTGGGGTCTGCCGGTTGCTGGCCGAGAACTAACGAACTGGAACACAGTAACAGACCGGCTGCCAGCAGAACATGTCTGCATACTCTGGCGGTCAGCATTTCAATTCCTGAAACGGTCTGATACGAGCATATGGATTGTCGCACGGAAAGTTCCTTCATTCAACGTTCTGCTCGAACCCCAGTACATTCAGAAGCACAGGGTTTTCTCGACTTCAATTGGGAGCGTTACATTCAAGGAAAATATTACACAAATAAGGCAAATAACTCTATGGCAGCCGAATAGATTTCCTGTGATTAAATGCCGACTGCTATTCTGGTTCCGAACGAAGCGGAATGAGGATATGAATCACTATAAATCATACGATAAATATAGAGCAGATACCAATTAAATCTGCCATTTTCGAGTAGCAGATTCAGGGAATCAGCGTCCCAATCCTACTTGCACGGTCAAAATCACTCTGTTGTCGCTGCAGGAATAAATTCCACTGTCTTCCATGGCACTGTTTTATTATCTTACGGTATCGCTTTACCTTACGAACTGTCAAGATTTTTCTCAATCCTTAAGCCGGAATTCTTGTGCAAGGTGAATGTGCTTCCGAATTTACTGAGGACAATCATAATTTGTAACTAGTCATCCATGCCTGTCGAGATGGTATGTGTGAAGAAAATGTGATTACTTGCGATCAGAATGTTCAGCTTCCCGCTGTCGTCTGTGGCTTCTTATGACGGTTATCTGGGTTCTGAGGAATTCAGTGTGAGATTATCCCTGTCTGGAATGGATATTGTATGACAGTTTATTTTCAGAGTAACACATTCTTAAGGCATAAGACCGGGGCTCACCCGGAATGTGGTCTGAGGCTGGAAACGGTGATGAATCAGGTTTCTGCCGCGGCAATTTCCAATTTAGTAATCATGAACGATCCTCAGGTTGGAACGGGAGAGGAAATCTTACGCGTTCATCCTGAAACGTACTTAAATGAGTTACAGGCCTTCTCAGCAGCAGGCGGGGGCCGAATTGAATCCGATACGGTAATGTCTGCCGACTCGTATGAGGTGGCCCGCTATGCAGCAGGTTGTGCGGTTGAAGCCGTGGATCAGGTGATCAAGGGGCAGGCAAAACAGGTTTTTTGTGCCAGCAGGCCACCGGGACATCACGCCCTGTCAGATCGAGCCATGGGGTTTTGTCTATTGAATAACGTGGCCATCGCCGCCCGCCACGCCGTTGACTTTCATGGTTTAAACCGTGTTCTGATTGTTGACTGGGACGTGCATCACGGAAACGGCACCCAGGATATTTTTTATGAAGAGGAGTCCGTCTACTTCTTTTCCGCCCATAGGCACCCGTTTTATCCGGGGACCGGTCTGGGACATGAAACGGGATCGGGAGCAGGACAGGGGACGATCTGGAACCTTCCTCTGGCATTCGGGATCTCCCGACAGGATTATCTCTCCCAGTTTGAGCGAATGCTGGCCGATGCTGCTGCCAGTTGCCGGCCCGAACTGATTCTGATCAGCGCAGGCTTTGATGCGCACAAGGATGATCCGATCGGCTCGCTGGGGCTGGAGACGGAAGATTTTGGTGCCTTAACTCGGCTGGTCAAGGAAGTGGCAAGTGACTACTGTGAAGGACGCATCGTCAGTCTGCTGGAGGGGGGCTATCATCCCCAGAGGCTGGCGGAGTCGGTGGTCTGTCATTTAAACAGTCTGAGTCATGACTGAGCCTGGTTCTGGAAGACTGTTATTTCTGATAGATCGGCAGGTAACCTTTATCAAGCTGCAGAATAGTGGCATTGATGGCAGTCGTATAGACGGGGCCGACATGTCCTTCCATCCAGGCACCGGAGGCAGACTGTTTGCGGAGAATCTGCTTGCCGATATCTTCGATGTATTTATCCCAGTCCTTGGTTTCACCGCGGTACATGACCTGGGCGTAATAAAAATGAGCATAATGCCAGTGCCCGAAGTAACGGTTTGAGTTTCCTCCCGGCCAGATATTCTTCTTGCAGAAATCGAGCATGTTTTTCAGGTGATCGGAGTCATATTCTCCCGCATTGAACAGGGCGGCACAGGCGGCTGCTGTGATCGCCGGTCGAGCACCGCCGCCGCGAATACTGTATTGGACGCCCCCTTCGGGAGTTGTGCAGTCTGAAATGTATTTCTTGGCGCGGTCGATGATTTTTTTATCGACGGGGATGCCGGCATTGCGACAGGCGCGTAATCCCTGGACCTGTGTGATACAGGTTGAGCCTTCATCAAAATCATTGCCGTCTTTGGCAGAAACATATCCCCAACCGCCACGCGTTGTCTGGGCACCGGCGCAGAATTCGACGGCTTTCATCAGTACTTTTTTGAGTTCCTCTCGACGGAGCGAGTCTTCTTCTTCGCCATAAACCTGGGAGAGGAAGACCATGGAATAGCCGTGCCCGTAGGTGTAATGGTAGTCGTTCTTATAACCGATCAGACCATTGGGCTGGCTCATTTCCAGCAGGTAATCCACGGCGTTCTTTACATTCTTTGCATACTTCCCGCGTGTGGTCGTAGATCCTTCTGCCAGTAATGCATTACCGGCAAGCGCCGTCATCGCTACCCGGTACTGGCCGCCGTTGGCTTCCCAGTATCCCTGGCGACGCTGTAGCCTGGCGAGGTATTCCAGGGCATTAGAAATCGCCTGCTGCATTTTCGGGTCACGTTTTTTAGCCGAGGCCGTCTCGGGGCTGGACAGAACCAAGCCGACAGTCATCAGGCATACGAAAAGAATGAATCTCATCAATTACTCCCTCTATACAGAGGACCCGGCGGTTATGATCACACAATGCCGGAAATAATGAGAAGCTCTGAGCTGAACGCGGATCATAATTACCAGAGCTTCCCGGATTTGGGTTTCAGGTTATTTATCAACCCATTCTACAGGTTGAGGTTCAATTTCGGGTTTAGGCATATGGCCTGCGTCGGCACGGCCGCTCCCTTCCAGACGACTGATCGCCCGGACGGTCATATCATGATCGCAGAGAATCTGACAGCTGAGACGGCAGCCGGTAACGTCACGCGCTTCGAGTACATTCTTTTCAGCGACCGTCATTTTTTCAGGTTCACCTTCGATGAACTCAACTCGGCATGTTGTACAGCGAGCTGCGCCGCCACAGGCATGTAATTGATCGATCTGGGCATCCTCGGTCAGTGCCAAAACCAGGCGCTTACCAGATTCCACTTCGAATTCTCCTACATTTTCAACGGTCAGTTTTGGCATTGTTTCCTCTGTATTTCAGTTCGGGTTGAGTCCGGAACTCATCATGAATTGAGACGCTTCAGTACCTCTACGAGTTTCCGGTGATGTTAACTCAATAAATTATAGTAGTTTGCAGCAGATTATTTAAGTCGGCATTACAAATTCGCGTTCCGGGTGAGAAACTGTCAGTACCGGACAGGGGGCTTTGCGGACTACCTTTTCCGCGACACTTCCCAGTAACATGTGTTTTAGGCCGGTACGACCATGGGTGCCGATCACAATCAGATCGATTTCTGCTTTTTTGGCATAACGGATTATTTCCAGGAAGGCAGGGCCCACACAGACTTCACGTACGACTTTCAGGTTTTCTGTTCCAGGCAGTCCGGGCATTTCTTCCAGCTGTTTCTGAGCCAGGCTCTGCATGTCGGCTACCAGATCATTCATCGAGGTTCCCATCATGTTCGGCTCCGGGAACATGGCGACGGCATCCTGAACAACATTCAGCAAATGTAATTCGGCGCCAAATCGGTTTGCGAACTCACATCCATAAAGCAGCGCCTGCTGCCCGAATTCACTGAAGTCGGTTGGTACGAGAATTTTCTTCAAATCAATCATGGGGTCACTCCTTGTTATATTATATCCATCTACTTCTGTTACTTCAGAGACCGGTTCAGCACTTCTCGGTAACGATTTCAAAAATGATCCTGCCTGTTTCCGGCCAAAGACCAACAGGGGCGGTCAATGGACGACGACAGGCATAATCCTTAGAACTTAACAGATTCCTAAACCTGATTCAGCCACTAATATCGTTATTTTAGTGATGTTCCGTACCGTTTAGCCGCTTACAGATAATACGATCGTTAGATCACAAAAAATAGCTTTATCAATCACGACACTTGCATTTATGAGAAATCGTTTTTGCGAGAATAAACGGATGGCTGTTGCGCCTATTCTAACTGATTGACTACTTTCATATATGCGAAAACGGCAGATTTAACCGATTTTTATTCCGTGTGCCATACCACATTTTATGAGCTTGTCAAATACGGGAAGTGGTTTTTTTTAGATTGGCACTGTCTGATTGACACGGAAAGAGGAAATCAAGATGTTACGGCCCTATTTGAAAACGATTTCGTTATCACTGTGCATGTTTTCCATTACAGGGTTAGCTGGCTGCCAGTATGTCCAACAGAAGGTCTATCAGCAGGCCTCTCGTCCCAGTGCCGAGTATCAGGAGCAAATGGAAACTAAGGCTCCCCGATACCAGAGCCCGGGCAAATATCATATGGAACCGGCTCCCGCTCCGCTTGATGATAACTTTCCGCCAGCAGCACCTCCGAGCCTGATCCTGCCGGGGTCAGAACAGACTTCCAATCAGCAGCGGTCACTTATCCGCAAAGTCTCTGATGAAGAATCGATTGATGACTCTGAATATTTCAAATCAATTTTCGAAGATGAATCGGAAGAGCCTGCTCAAAAGAATCTGGGACTGGTTCCCCGTTATTCAACGGTATCTAATTCGATGTCACAAAAAGTGAAACAGATGAACGGAAAAGTCAAAGATTTCTATTCCAAAATGAAATCACATGTGAAAACTCCGGAATGGGTGCGCAAGGTTTCCGGCAGCCATGTTGAAGTCATTGAAGAAGAATCCTTTGGTGGAGATCTTTCCTGTATCAATTCCATTCCCGTCTTTGAAGAGTCTGAGATGCCGCAGGAACTGCTGCGTCCGGAACCACTCAAACCGTCACCGGCACTACCTGCTCCTCC
The DNA here is from genome assembly GCA_020426085.1 of Planctomycetaceae bacterium. Lineage (GTDB taxonomy): Bacteria > Planctomycetota > Planctomycetia > Planctomycetales > Planctomycetaceae > Gimesia. Next base: position 14,585 of record JAGQQP010000035.1, read on the forward strand.
TCAGAAACTTCTACCTCAACCGGATGTGAAATCACAGCAGTTGCCACAACTGCCTCCTCCGGGTGAAGCAACCAATTTCAATAATTCCTGGAGAGTTTCAGCTACACGAGAGCCTCTGACAATCGAAGATTTCTCAACTACAGAAGATCAACTGGAAATGTGGCCTTACGCGAAACAGTTTCAGCAACAGCAGCAGGTTCGCAGATTCGAGTTCAAGACAGCGACCCCGGTCTCCGCTCCCGACTTTCCTGCTGAACAGCCAGAATTCAAGCACCCCCGGGAACTGACCGTTCCTTCGGTGATTTCACAGGACCAGTCAGTACCTCTGCGAAAAATCAGTTATGAGCAGATTCAGCAGGAAATGTCGCCCGCCACACGAAGTGTACTGCCGGAAACACCGGTTCAGATTACACCTCGTCGCGTCTATTAACGAATCATCGACTAAGGGGGATCATAGCCCCCGGGGTGAAAGGGGTGGCAGCGGCAGATTCGCAGGACCCCTTTACAGGACCCTCGGATCGCACCATATTTTTTCACCGCCTGAATGAAATATTCACTGCAGGTCGGGTGAAACCGGCACTGTTTGCCTATCAGGTGACTAAGTGTCATCTGATAGATGCGAACCAGGCCAATCAGTATCCGGGCGGGAAGCTGATACAGTATGCGACCGATTTGCAGGGCGATCTGTTTCATCAGCCAGACTTTTGCTCCAGACGGCGGTTCAGCTTCTGTGAGAGGTATTTCAGCGACTTTTGATATCCTGTGAGATCGCCATCCCGATCGGGACGGGGAACAGCGATCAGATCAAGGCCCGCTGGTAATTGTGCCTGGATCAGGCGGAATGCCTCGCGAAGCAGTCTTTTCTTTCGCGCGCGTTTGATGGCGTTACCATTTTTTTTTGAGACACTCACACCCAGTCTGGTAAAGGTGAGTCCATTCCGAATCGCAAACAGCAAGAGATTCTGATCGCCGGCCCGCTGTTTAGCCGCATAGATGGCATCAAAATCCTGCTGGCTGCGAATACGTCGTTCGCTGGGGAAGCCGCATGGTTTGACAGTG
>JAGQQP010000360.1 GCA_020426085.1 Planctomycetaceae bacterium
GGAAGCCTGCATCGCCGCAGTCAGATTTTCTGCGTGACGGGTAATGGTATAGATCGTATCATCAGACAGACTGAAGAAAGGGGAACGCAGCAACCCCAGCAGGCTCAACTCATCATCGCTGCTGTCCAGATACTGACACAAATTACTCAGATCATAAATTTCCTGCTGGGCATAAAAGGCACGACCGCCTACCAGGTAATAGTCCAGATCCCGTTGCTGCAGGGCCTTTTCATACAAGGCAACACTCGACAGGGAACGAAACAGGATGCAGATATCACCGGGTTCGACACGCCTTAATTCACGCTCGCCAGTCTGCGGATTTTTGGACCAGATGCGGGGGGTTTCATCTTCCAGCAACTGACGAATTCGAGCCGCTATCCAGTCTGCTTCGGTTTCGCGGAGCGCATCGGCCAGCTTGAGATCCGGGTCATCAGGAGAAGCAAACAGAAATTCGATTCCCGGCGTGGGAGAGTGCTGCTGCTGATCGAAAGGGGTCAGCGATTCGTAATAATGCTCCATCGCGGAAGCAAACAGACAGTTCGTAAAATTCAAAATCGCCGGCTGGCTCCGGAAATTGGTGCTCAAGGGGAGCCGGCCCTTTTCGGGAATCTCCATTCTCAATTGGTGAAACACTTCCGGGTCGGCCCGTCGGAACCGATAGATCGATTGCTTGGCGTCCCCCACCAGAAACAGTTTCCCGGTTAACAGTTCTTTCCCACACAACGCGCGGACAATTTCGCTCTGTACCGGGTCAGTATCCTGAAACTCGTCCACCATCAGGTAATGAATGCCGGCAGCCGCCCTCTGTCGCGCATGCGGATCGCGACGGAACAGGTCTCGAGTCTGCAGCAGCAGGTCATCAAAGTCCAACAGACCTTTTTCTGCTTTACTCTCCTGATAGCATTTCGCAGCAAATTCGGTCACTCTTAACACGAGCAGACTGAATTCCGCCGCCATTAGAAAGCCGGCGGGATCGGGAGACAATGACTCAAAAACCGGTTTTAGTGCGTCACGTAAATCTTTGAATCCATCACGGATCTGTTCATAAACGTTGACGTCATCCCAGTCTTTTTTAGTACCGGCCCCCTGCACTTTCGCATGATCCATCAATGTCGCCAGCAAATCACCACGCAACCGGGGAGCACCATTTTTCAATTCGGGAATGCGCGATTTGAGCACCTGAAACCGCTCACGCATTTTCGGATGGGTCGGCTCATTTGCATTCATCAGTCTCAATAAATACTGTGTGGCGTCTGATTCAACGATCTCCGCCAGTTGCTTGGGAATATAAGATTCTTCCCAGTAGTCGCGCATCCGTCCCGCGAGCTGTTCCGGCGTCAGCTCACGAAATTCGTCGAACTCAATCCGAAACTGCTGCGGAACCAGGGAAATCAACAACTCATAGGTTTTCTCCAGACCAAAGCGATACACCATCTGGATACAATCGGCGTTTTCCTGTTTCAACAGTTCGTGTACCGCTTCATGAACGACTTTCCTCAAAAAAGTGTCACTGGTCCCCTGCTCCAGGAGGCCAAAATGAGGATCGAGCCGGGCACTGACGGCATGGCTTCGCAGAATGGAAGTACAAAACGAATGAATGGTACTGATCCGTGCCGAGTCCAGTCCACGAATGACGGCCTGCCAGTGAGATACTTCTGCCGGCGGACAGTTCTTCAATTGATCCAGGCAGGTTTCACGAATCCGGTCCCGCATTTCCCGTGCGGCACGTTCAGTAAACGTAATCGCAACAATATGGCTGAGTCGATCGGGGGGAGTTCCCGGTTCAATCAGTTTTAAAAACCGTTGGGTCAATACAAACGTCTTCCCACAACCAGCGCCTGCTGACAGCGCAATAGAGGCATCGCGCGTCTCGATGGCCGCGGCCTGCTGATCGGTATAAGTGGGTTGATGTGACATGCGTTCTCGTTATCTGTTTTGTGATGGTTCGGTAGCGGAATCCGGTTCTGTTTCAGTGAACTGCAGCAGATCAATCTGTTTACCCAGGCTGTCTCGATAACTCTCCACCTGGGAAGCACGACAGACCGATTGAAACGCCTGATCGAGATGCGCGATTTTTTCATCCACCTGCACGGGAAAAAATCCGCTGCGAATTAATGCTGCCAGATGCGGAACCAGCCCTTCCAGCGTGACTTCCAGAATTTCAAGATCTTCCGACGATATCGGCTCCACCACTTTCTTGCGTGCAGAATGCAAAGGCATGACAAAGCCGGACTCCTGTATCTTCCAGTAGCCCAGATGAAAGGGCTCTGCATCGGCGTCAATCATTCCCAGTCGACGGGCCGCAATCAGATACAATGCCAGCTGCAGTTTTTTCCCTGATCGAATTTCTGTAGATGAGGGCACACTACGCCCCGTCTTGTAATCAATGATGTTGAAATACTTCTGTCCGTTAACTGTTCCCACGTCAATCCGGTCAATCTGTCCTCGAACTCGTGTTTCACGCGGACCGGTTCCCAGTGTCAGATGCTGATACTGTTTTTGAGACGGATCTGGTTCTCCAGGTACTTCTCCAAAAGGAACCTCCCGACCCGCAATCGCTGGAACGGAATCCCACAGTTCCTCAAACAGTTGACCATAAGTTTCTGACTGTTCGGCAAAATAGCCTCCCCAGTCCTCCAGAATCTGTTTTTCGATCGACAATAAAACCTGTTGCAGTTTGGATTCAACATCAGAATCCGAGACTCGCTTTTCCAGTAATTCCAGAAACAGAGGTTCGATCTGATTCGCATCGTACAGCTGCGAACCGGTGTCTTCTAAACTGAGCCGTTCATACAGACGTGTCAGAATACTGTGAACGTGAATCCCCCGCTGCAGGAAGTTTGTCCTTAACTCCGGGGGTTCCGGAACCTCGATCCCTAAAACACTCTGTGCGAAAAACTGAAAGGGACAGGCCAGATACAGTTCCAGTTGAGTCGTGCTGAATTCGTAGTCCTGCGGAAATCTTGCAGAGATCGCCTGACGGGAAGCAGCAGAGACCATGATCCCTTCATATTCGGTAAAACCTTCCTGCTCAAACCGTGCGACTGCCATTTCTGAAGCGGCCAGAATATTCCGGGCCGTGGCCTGCAGTTCCGGTTCATCCAGAATTTGCAGAAACAACCCGGGCTGATGCCGTTTCAATTCGTCAATCGCCAGAATTCGCAGGTCGCGTGACGACATCGCCTGCTCACGACGTGGCAGAGGATTCAATTCCCCCACCTGTTGAACCGAGAGTGCCCCCGGTTCAAACAGATCGATCAATGCCGTCAGATAAGGACTGGCGAATAATGGCTGCCCTGTAGAACTGATGGCGGGATAACTCAAGATCAGCTGCTTCGAAAATCGTGTCATCACCTCATAAAACAACAACATTTCTTCCTGCTGCTGATTCGCATGCCGTTTCAGCGAAAGTCCATACTCATTCAACTCCCCCCGGTCTTTTTCGCTGTAAAGGCAATCCTCCCGATGGCTGCGGGGAAAACTGGCTTCGCTGAGCCCCCCGACCAGCAGATAGGGAACACTCAGATTTCTCAGCTGGGACGCATCCAGAACCTGAACCCGTCCTGTTTCCTCCGTCTGTAATGCGAGAGTCTGCTGTTCGAGCAAATCGAGCAGCAAACTTCGAAAGGAGAGTAAATCCAGAGGAGTCGCTTCGCGTTGATGAAACTGCTCAATCTGATCCACTTCAGAGACTGCATGAAACAGAAGTTTCTGAAACCGATCCCAGACCAGTTGGTCTCGTTGATCGAGAGACTCTGTGCCGGCGTCTCCGTTTGCCCAGGCTTTCTGCAAGCCAAATTCATTCGCCAGAGAGGTCAGAATTTCAATCCAGGTGACAAAGAGTTCTTTGCCTCGCAACTTTTGAGTTTCACTGGCAAGTCGCTGCGCGAGCTGATATGCAGACTCGACTTCCTGCAGTATCGCCTGTCGTTTCGGTTGATCCGGATAACGGGCACAAAGCTCGTTTGCTTTCCGGCATTCTTTTTCCAGCGCGTTCAAGATATCGGTTTTACCGGAGTCGATCTTCAGTTGCCGCAATATCCGGGAAAGACAGCGCACCGCAGTCCCCGCCTTGTATTCAGGCCAGTCAGGTGAAAAATAGTTCGAATCCAGAATGGACATCAGACTGTCGAACGACCAGTTATCCAGTTCAATCTGCAGAAAGGCGAAGATCGCCCGGATCACGGGAAACCGGGAAAACTCCTGCTCCTGGCCCAGGAAGTAGGGAATCCCGGCTGCGGACAGCGTTTCATGAATCAGGTCGCCGTATTCCAGTGTCGAACGAAATACCAGCGAAATCTCTTCCGGATTGACTCCCTGCAGCAGTAACTGCTTGATTTCGACCGCCAGAACTTCCAGTTCGTTCCGTTGACCGGCAACCGCCAGAACCTTGATTTGTTCTGCAGACTCTGACGGTGTTATTTCACGAGGATTATCAAATAAAGCCTCACAGATCTGCGACCGTGATGAAGCTGTTTCCTCACGCGAGCAGGCAACACAACGAATCGTTCCCGGCAATCTGCTTTCAAGAACCTGCCGGGCGACTAAAGATTTGGCAAATAAGTCCTCCCGCCGTAATTCATTTTCCAGGGGAAGCGAAATCAACAGTCTGCTGGTTCTGGCCGCCAGCAGTTCCAGAATCTCGTACTGCGTGTGAGTGAAATCAGCAAAACCATCGAGCACGATCAGATCAAACTGCCCGAAAGGCCCCCACAGGCCCTCCTGCAGCGCTGTCCGGGCAGACCAGAATCTCCCCTCAGCATCGTAACGTCGCATTTCTTGTAACGCGACTTGATACCGATCATAGATTAAAGCCAGTTCCTGATCTTTCTGACGGGAATCCGTTTTCAATCGGGCACATGCCTCGGAAAACTGCTCCGGCCAGATCTCTTCCCGTTTCAATTCGGAAATGAAATGTGAAATCAGATCCAGAAATCCGGATGTCCCCGCAATCGAAC
>JAGQQP010000361.1 GCA_020426085.1 Planctomycetaceae bacterium
AGAATAAAACAGCTGCTTCTGGAGTAGTAACTCCAATAGTTCCGGTTGATTCGGGATCAATAGATTCGCCCGTTCAAGCAGGCTGAGTGCTTTGCCTGGAACCCCGAATTCCTGGTACCAGTCAGCCAGTGCCAGCACATCTTGCAGATTGTCTGCTGTCTGTTGTTCTGTTTTTGCATCATATTCTTTTTTGGAACTGTTAAAGAGAAATTCTAATTTTTCTTCTCGTTTGAGCATCCTCAGGATGTTGTTAGCCTCCGATTTCCCTGATGCAACGGCAAGGTTTAACTGCTCAATTGCATCTGATTTTTTGTCTTTCACAAGATAAACCTTAGCCAGCAGAATACAAAGTTCTGCATGAATTTCCGGCTGATGAATTCCTTCTTCAAGTGATTTGAGCAGATACATTTCCAGTTTATTTATTTGACAGTTCTTCCAGAGCTGACTGGCAGACTTTAACTTCATTTCACCTGTTTGATTTGTGGTTTCAGATTGATTTGAGTCAGGATCATCATTTTCTGCTAATGCCTTTTGTGCGACACGAATCCCCTGAAGCAAATTCGCTCCAATCAGTTTATGACCTGGCAGACTGGAAGCTTCTTCAAATTCGAGGATTGCTTTTTGATACTGTTTTGTTTTTATGTAACTCCAGCCCAGTAGAAATGAGAGATTGATCTCTCTGATGCCTTCCTGTCGCAGCTTGTGGACAAAGTTAATTACTTCCTCATAGTGTCCGCTATTGTACAGTTCCGCTGCGAGTCCTGACTGGAGATAAAAACGATGTGGAAATTTTTCGTAGGCATTGCGAGCAAATTTAAGTGATTCATCAGCAGAATAATATTTCTCCCTGATGGTGCCACTTCGATTTGGCTCGATTTTAATTACCATTATGCCCTGCTCATCGAAAACCGGATTCAGCCGATATACCAGATCTTCATCCATCAGGTACCAGGGGAAAACCAGTCCGTGATTTTTGTTAAAAGTAACCAGAAAATTCGCATGAAATTCCTGAATCGTTTTATGAAGTTTCTCGGCAGTAATGACGTCAAAGTAAGCCAGCTTTTGATAACGTTGCGCCGTGGTCGCAGTTGCAGACTGCCGCGACAGGACTCTGCTGTGTTCTTCTGAATTTTGATTGATCCATCGGCCTGCCGCGATCCAGTTGCTGAATGCACTTCCCGGGTTTTGCTGAGAGTAAAATTGACTCGGGTTTGTCAGCATTTGCAGATTGGCATGGATTAGCTGATAGTCTGTTTTAATCTGAATGCTTCCGATGTATAAGGCGCAAGCAGACAGCGTTCCCACGAAAACGACGCGAATAAATGGTCGAGAAAACTGAAAATGTTTTGCGAATGCCAGATAACCGGCTGGTAAATATGCCAGCATGACTGGTAGCAGTGGGAAAGTGAATCGCGGTTGCATCCAGGGCCAGAGGGAGAGTACCGCCATACTGAGAACCAGATATCCAAGTGCAACTATTCCCCCTTGCTTTCGGCAACTCAACATGCCGTAGATCGAAATCAGGACGGCCACAGTGGTCAGCGACAGATATACCCAGCCAGGTCCGGGTAGAAAAGAAATGTTATCCAGTATCATTGCAGAATATCTTGGTTCGGAACCGGGCATATTTGGAAAAAGCTGCTGAGCGAAATGTTCAATATGCAGCGTAATTCTTTCAAACATTCCAATCAGAGTACCCACAATTCCATTTGATCTCATTTCCTTGAGAGCAATCGACACGTATCCTGTTTTACCAGTCGAAGAGTTTCGCAGCATCCAGAGACCTGAAGCCAGAATCGAACAAAATACTCCAATGAGCCATGGCCAGCGTGCTTTTCGAAAGACTGCCCAGATGCCTGTGGCCAGTACCAGAGCGATCCCAATCGTTCTTAAAAAAGGCAGAAAGGTTAATAAACCAGTGAATAAAAGCAGTTGTCCTTTTTCAGGATGCTCCGGTCGAAGGGCCAGTAAGTAAAGAATTGCCAGCGAACAGGCCATGAACGGAATTTCGCTCATCACCAGCGTTGAAAAAAATAATGTGTAGGGATTGAGTGCTAAGAATCCGGTGATCAGAAATGCTGTCCAGTAGACCCTGTTTTTGACACTTGTATTCTGGTCATCATCTGGTTTCTGCAAGCAGATGACGTAAAGATAGAGCAGCCCTAATAGCGCAAGGCTCGACAGCCAGACGGTTGCTTTTGCCATAAGTACATTATAGGGAGCAATCAATGCCGCGGGAGCCAGGAGGACAGACATGCCTGGTGGCCTGTGAGAATAAAGCGGTTCTCCGGGTGTATCAATTTCTCGATAACCGGTTCCATTGACCAGAGAATTCGCCATTGTGACATAACGGCCACTGTCCGGAGTATAGAAATAGAGCTGGTTCCAGCGGGCCAGAATCATACCCGAAAAAATTATCAGCAAAAGCAGTATGCTGTATTTTTGCACGCGGGGAACAGGTTGAGAAAGAGCATTCATTCGGGAGGCTCAAAGTTTCAAAAAGGACTGGTGGATGGAAACGGCACCGATAGAAATAGTAGAACCGCAAATTTTATTCCTCTTCAATCAGGGAAATGTTGAAGGGGCATCCATTGCTGTGATGTGAATGAAGGAAGTGGTTCTGCGGATTGTGGTGCCTTCCACGAAGCAGTTCTCGCCGAACTGGCACTGTTTCGCGGTTATTTTCAGCACTTCAAATGATGCAATAAATCAACAACGTTGATATTTTGAAACGATCCTGAATCTCCTGGTCCAATCGACCTGACGTTGCATTTTGAGGAGAATTCTTTCACAATTCGGTGCGCGTAGCGCGATCAATACACGGATTGTTCCGGGCAGCATTATTATCTGTTTCGATTCTTTCAAATTTATTATCAGGTATTTCTCATGGATGACGAACGTTTTCGCACTCTTAAAAAATCAATTCAAACGGTCTCTGAAACGGAAGAACTGGTCGGTTTTCTGGAAGAACAGGGGACATTCTCTTTTCCTGCTCTGGAGAATGGCCTGTTTCCGGCGGCGATTGCTCATGAATCAACCGGCTATCAGAGTATCTGGGTGCGAGATAATATTCATGTCGCGCATGCGTTAAATGCAGTGGGGCAATCCGGACCAGCGTGCAAAGCGATCTCAACTTTAACAGAGTACTTTCTCAAACACCGCGATCGGTTTGACCAGATTATTTCCGGACAGGCAAGCCCCAGGGAAGTCATGAAACGCCCTCACATTCGCTTTGATGGCAATACGCTGGGCGAGATTGATGAGAAGTGGGCACACGCACAAAATGACGCGCTGGGTTACTACGTCTGGTTCTATTGCCTGATGCTGACACAAGGGAAACTGGAACCCGTGTCGGGTACACTGGACTTACTGGCCGCCTTCGTGCGGTACTTCGAATCGATTTGCTTCTGGGAAGATGCAGACAGTGGTCACTGGGAAGAAGCACGGAAGATCGAAGCCTCAAGTATCGGTACTGTGGTCAGTGGATTGAAAATGCTGAAGCGTTATCTGGACCAGAGTGAATCCTGGAGTCAGTTTTCTTATCTCGGAACTCCTGTTTCTGCGGATGCTGTGGACTCACTGATTCAACAGGGGCAGGCTGCTTTGGATGACATCCTGCCGGCAGAGTGTATCCAGGCAGATCCTTTGCTCTCACGCAAGTATGACGGTGCGCTGCTGTTCCTCATTTTCCCGCTCGGCCTGGTACAGGGAGAACTGGCTGAGACGATTATGGAGGACGTTCGATCTCATTTAATGGGCGAGTACGGAATCCGTCGTTACCTGGGGGATTCTTACTGGTGTGCCGACTACAAGGAGATGCTGGGCGAAGACGATCGCACCGTTGATTTCAGCGACGATCAATCCAGTCGGGATAAATTGTTGAAACCCGGACAGGAAGCGCAATGGTGCATTTTTGATTCTGTCATGTCAGTGATCTATGGTCAACGCTTTCTGCAGTCAGAAAGCCAGGACGATTTTGACAAGCAGCGTTTTCACCTGGATCGCTCACTCAGTCAACTCACGACCAGTGAGTCTGTCTTTGGCCCATATAAATGTCCTGAGTCGTATTACCTGGAAAAAGGCAAATATGTGCCGAATGACATTACTCCGCTGTTGTGGACGCAGGGCAATCTGATGATGGCTTTGCAGCAGTGGAAGCAGACTCTGAAGACTCAATCAGAGAAGTAATCTGGAAGGTCTAAGACAGTAACTGCTGAATCAGACTGGTGTAAACAGACTGTTCTGATTGATTAAGTGCCTCCAGCGCGCGATGTAAGATTTGAATCTGCCGTGAAGTGACAGGCACGGCCGTATTTTGATCTGGAACTTCCGGGATCAGTTTTTGAATCAATTGTTTCAGCAGGAGATCGATTCCTGATTTTGTGATTGAGGAGACCGAAATAGCACCGCTGGGAAGTGGTTGTTTCCAGCGGTGTGGAAGATCCGTTTTGTGAGCGACGATAATGGCATCTGGCCATTGCGAGATGAGTCGCAAGTCGTCTTCCTCTTCAGGCTGACTGACGTCGATCAGAATGAGATTGCAATCCGAGGAATTCATCATCTGTTCTGCACGCTTGATTCCCGTCGATTCGAGTTCATCAGCCTGTTCGCGAATTCCTGCAGTATCGGAAAACTGAACCGGCCAGCCTTCTATGGCGGTCGTCGCAGTGAGTACATCACGGGTCGTGCCAGCTTCGTTAAATACAATTGATCGCTCATAACCAAGGATCGCATTGATCAGGCTCGACTTACCTACATTCGGACGGCCGGCGAGAACCACACGCCAGGGGGAAGTCAGATGAATGCCGAATTGTTCCCAGTGCAGCAGTTGTTCGATTTGCGATTGATATTGTGCTGCATCAAACGCTTGGCCCTCTCCAGGCAGAAGTTTTTCGAACGCTGATTTTAACAGGCCTTCTGACTGACGCAGTAAAATTTCTGCGGTTCGAAATGTGGTC
>JAGQQP010000362.1 GCA_020426085.1 Planctomycetaceae bacterium
GTACAGCATGGTGCGGGCGAAACGATAATCCCGCATGGGACCACCGGCGATGACCAGTACGCGTGTGGGGCGACTGAAAACATTGACAGAATGAGCCAGCTCATTGTCCATCGCGTTGGCATCGCTCGCCAGTTGATTACCCCGGGCGCGGACGATATATCCGATTTCACCTTCCTCAGCCGGTGTGCGTTCAAATTTGATGTCCAGAGGCAGACTGTCTTCGGTTGGCAGAAGAACATCCCGTGTATCAACGACGGTTGGTTCTGATTCGCCGGGAACTTTTCTCAGCAGTTCGATGGTGATATTTTTCCCGGGCAGACCCACCGCCTGCACGATTGCGGTGATCTCAAAGCCATCTCCAAACTGCACGTCAGTAGGGGCGATGATTTTAGAAATCTGGATATTCGCCGGTTGCACAGGGCTGCCGACCCCCAGGGGAATCAGTCGTACCTTCGATTCTTTTGCTGCTTCGTTGGCAGAAAGTAAGTCGGTACCGGCATTCGATGCCCCATCGGTGGCGATGATAATTCCAGACAGCGTGGAACCATTGATTTCACGGATTAACTGTCCAAGCAGTTCTCCCAGCCGCGTCTCCAGTCCCTGTGGTTGAAGCAATGTATTCCAGTCTGGTTGTTCTGTTCCGCTTGACTGTTTCTCTGAAGCGGATTTCGAAGTTTCTTCAGACGAATCCTGCTTTTGGAAGACATGCAGGGGGCCGACCAGCGTTTTATCGAAGGAGTAAATACTGACCTGATGATTCTTCTGCAGGTCTTTGATCAGGGGTGAATCTGCCAGCAGTTTTTCGACTGCTTCCATGCGGGAGACCACATTGCGACTGGCTGGCGAACTGGCATTTGCTGCCACCAGTTGATTCGGGTGACGCATGGAAAGTGATGTATCGACCAGTACCGCGACCCGGGATGGACGAAACGACATTTTCTGAGTTCGTTCATGCGGGTTGAATACAATGGCAATCAGCGCGATTATGACTCCCAGTCGTAATACCGCCAGCCAGCAGCGCCAGAACAGGGAAAGTTCAACGGAGTCTTTCCAGACCGTTCGAAACGAGAGCACCAGGACGAGTCCCAGACCACCCAGCAGTAACAACCATCCCCAGCCTGATGCGGGCGTATCATATTCGATCGAACGAAACGCGGTGGTTTCGTCGGCAGCCAGTATCAGTGATGTGGGAAGGGATGCAAAATAGTTCATGCGGCGGCACCCGCTGTTTTAGGATGATAGCTCAAACGATAGGCCAGCAGTTGTTCACAAATCAATAACACAAACAGGATCACCAAAATGGCATTGGTGATTTCCCGACCGGCTTCCTGGCCTTGAATCCACTGAAATTCACCCGGTTCCTGAATCTGAATCTGTTTGGAATTTCCCAGTTCGTTCATGAGTTCATCCGTGGTGGCCAGTTCCAGATTGCTTTCCGAAACGGGGAAATTGAATGCATACATGCGAGGCTCAATCGTCTGGTCCTGTCGTTTCAGCTGAACCGTATAAACGCCGGGCTGATCTGTGTCTCGGTAGGCTGTTACGAGTTGCAGCGTACTGCTGCCGGTCGTGTCAGGTTTCTCTTCGGGAGACGCTTTAATACGAATAGTCCGACCACCCTGCGTCACAGGAGTCTGAATCTCAATTTCATCCGAAAAGACAGAGGCATCCAGAGAAAAGGGGATCGGTGTGCCGACCAGTTCTGCCTGCTCATGCGAGCGGGATTGTACCAGGTATTTCTGCAGTTCCAGCTGGAACACGATATAGCTGGGATTGAATGCCCAGGTGTTCCAGGGTTCTCCCTCATTGGTCATAACAGGGCCGGCGGATGTCAGACAGGTAATGATGCGCCCTTTCCCCAGCCTGTGTTCGAGAATCAACGGGGCCTGATTGCGGAGTGTGGCGATCACGTTTACGCCGGATGCTTTTTCTGCTTTGGTTTGCAACCATTGCTCAGAGACAGGAAAATAGCGTGAAATTGTAACGGCTTCGATGAGCGGATTATCCTGACCGGCAAAAACCGAAAACAGGGGGTGATCACTGACATTCAAGTCCACCGTGGTATTCGATTCCCGGACAGGCAACTCACGCGATGAGGTTTCCAGAGGAGCCGGAAACAGACCTTTGCCGTCTTTGTAGAGCTTCTCATTATAAAAAGCAGGCTGGATGGAAGGACCTGCAAACCAGATGAGCCCACCCCCCTCAGAGACAAAGTTTTCTAAAGCGGCGATGGCATCCAGGGGCAGCTCTGCGACATTCAGCAGATAGATATTTTTAAACTGACTGAGAGGGTGCCTGCGGAGATAATCAACATTCTCAACAGAAGGAGCAAATCCGGTTGTCGAAGCATCGGGGGCAATCGCCGTCTGGATGTACATCCACTCGTTGCCTGTCGGGTTGCCGTCAACAATCAGGACCGGGTTTGAGGGTTTGACATTGATGGCCATATACCGTTCGTTATCACCCGCGAGTGCGTCATTGGTCAGACTGACATTGATCTGATGCAGCCCGGGTTTGCTGAAGACCACATCGAAGTCCTGTGAAATTTCACTGCCTGCTTCAATTTTATCAAAGACGATGCTCATCGGCAGTTTGTTCTGATCGACAAACGCAGAGACACGCACGTCTTCAGCCACCTGTTCGCCAAAATTCTTCAGGCTGATTCTCAGCCGTAGCGGTACATCGACGGCTGCGACTTCTGTTGCTCCCGAGAGTTCGGTGATTGCCAGGTTGGATTGTGAATCGGGTACGGTTTTGATGAGGTTGATCGCCGTATCGCTGTTGCTCAATTTTTCAATTGTCGCAGCCACCCCTTTCTTTTCCTGCCAGTCGGACTTGCGGAAGTCGGAGATCAGGTGGAGTGTTTTGATGACGGCCCGATCTTCATTCAACAGGTCGGCGGCCGCTTCCAGTCCCTGATTCAGGTCCAGGCTCTGATGCGAGCAGGTCAGGTTAGAAAGTTTGGCGTCCAGCTCGTTGATCAGTTCTTCGTTGATATCCCGCTGTAAAAACAGGGGGGCGTCAGCGCGAGATAAAACGATTAAAGAAAACTTTTCTGTATTGGGACGACTGGCACCTTCCGAAGCAATTTTGCGAACGACCTCCAGGCCTTCTTTAAAGCCTGTCTGCTCTCCCCAGGCATTCTGCATCGAACCACTGTCGTCGAGCACAATGACATGATGTGATTTGGCACCGTGAAACATCGACAACTGATTCGGATCCAGAATCAGGCGGCCGATTAACAGCAGCAGACAGATGATGAGAATGATGCGCAGCAACAGCAGCAGCAACTGTTCGATCAGCACGCGGCGCTGGTTGGTCTGCTGGCTCTGTAATAGAAATTCCATTGCCGCAAATTGCACGCGTTTATACTGGAAACGATTAATCAGGTGAATGATGATCGGCGCAGCAATCATCAGCGCGCCGGCAGAGACCAGTGCGGAGTTCACAAAATGTTGAGTTAACCATGCTTCCATAAGTCGAGTCGTCAGTTACAGTCTGGGAGGGATCGGGGCTCTGTTTTGTTTATTGTCGGATGGATTGCTGCATTCCGATGCGGTGGTTCAGATAATGGGACAACGCAGCATCGAGATATTCGCTGGTTCGGATTGTCTGGTAGTCAAATTTATTCTTGGCACAACGCCTTCTAATTTCATTCAAAAACTCATGCATGGCTTTAAGATAGCCGTCTCTTAAGGAGCGGGGGTCACAAACCAGTTCGCCTGCTTCTTCCATGCCTTCAAACCGGGTTGTGCCTGAATAATCAAAATCCAGTTCCTGATCATCCAGAATATGCAGCAGCATCAGATCGTGTCCGCGATACTGCAGCAGGCGTAATCCTTTGAACAGACTTTCCCTGTTTACGAATAAATCGGATATGAGGATTATTGTGCCTTTCTGCGAACGCGTTTCTGCCACTTCTTTCAGTACGTCATAAATGTCGGTTTTTTTAGCTGGTTTTTCAGAAGCCAGGGCAGTCAGCAGGGCATTCAGGTGATTTCGTTTGCTTAATGCGGGAACCCGGCTGCGAATCCCATCGTCAAACGTGACCATGCCAACGGCATCCTGCTGTTTGAGCAGAAGGAACGCGAGGGCAGCGGCTGCCGTACAACCATATTCATATTTGTTGAGCGGGCCGGTTCCAAACTGCATGGATTCACTGACATCCACCAGCAGGGTCGTTCTCAGGTTGGTGTCTTCCTCGAACTGCTTGATGTAGTATTTGTCTGTTTTGGACCAGACCTTCCAGTCGACATTCCGAACATCGTCACCGGGGACATATTCCCGGTGCTGGGCGAATTCTACAGACTGCCCGAAGAAGGGACTGCGGTGTAAACCCGACAGGAATCCTTCGACGATCGTGCGTGCTCGAATTTCCAGTCGGGAAATGCGCGAGATTGCCTCAGGCAGCAAAAATTTTCTGTAATCTTGGGTCACTGGTCAGTTCGCCTTCCTTAGACGGTGTCTCTTGAATCAAACGCTCAATCACATGATCGGAGGTAATCCCTTCCGATTCCGCAGAGAAGTTCGTCACGATACGATGCCGCAACACAGGAGCGGCCAGAGCGCTGATGTCTTCGGTTGAGACGTGAGAGTGCCCGTTCAACAGAGCGCGTGTTTTGCCGCCCAGCAGCAGGTTCTGCACTGCGCGGGGGCCGGCACCCCAACTCAACCACTCATTGATGAAATCGGGCGTTCCCGGTTCGTTGATCCGGGTCTGTCTGACCAGTGCGAGGGCATAGTCAATCACATGGTCCGAGACAGGGACCTGACGTACGATTTTCTGTATTTCCAGTACATCGACCGCTGTCAGTACCTGCTCGATTTTTTCATTGGAATCGGAGGTGGTTCTGCGGGCAATCAGACGCTCTTCCTGGAACGAAGGGTATTTCACATATACTTTAAACATGAAGCGGTCCTGCTGTGCTTCAGGCAGAGAATACGTGCCTTCCTG
>JAGQQP010000363.1 GCA_020426085.1 Planctomycetaceae bacterium
GGTCTCGGACATGAGACCAGTGAAAACCGACGGCGATTCGAACAGGGTTATCTCGATCTGCTTGCCGGCAAATTACAGGAGCATAAAGGGCGAGTCCTGCCAGGCATCAGAGAGATCCTGGAATCTCTTTCCCGGCAGCCTCATGTTGATCTGGGTCTGTTGACTGGAAACTTCGAACAGGGTGCGAAGCAGAAACTGGAACATTATGAGCTGAATCAGTACTTCGACTTCGGTGCCTATGGTGACCATCACGCCGATCGGGATGATGTCGCCCATGAAGCGTTAAGACAGATCCGGGAACGACATGCCTCTGACATCCTGGAACGAACTTCAGTCTGGGTCTTAGGGGACACCCCCAACGATATCACGTGCGCACGTGCTATTGGTGCGAATGTGATCGCGGTTGCCACGGGAGTTTACTCTCTGGAAGAACTTCGCGAGTGTGAACCCGACTATCTGTTCGAACATTTTGAAGATGTGCAAGCAGTGTTAACTCTGTTTGAACCACCCGAATCTCTGACCTGATCCAGGTTCTGGAATTCAGCCGTTATTTAAAATAACGTTTTCTGTTCCTGAATTGGTGTGAGGCAGTCCGGCGAATCATAAGCCACCTTATTGACCTGTGAGCTTACAGGATACACCTGCATTTCCTTTGCGGGGTAAGTCTGCAGTAACTTTTCCAGCTGAGGAATCGGCGTTATTTCCGAACTCAACCAGCGTGCATACTGCTCAGGCTGTAAAATGACCGGCATCCGGGGATGAATTGGTTCCAGCAGGGGATTGGCGGCAGTGGTTAAGACGGTACACGTATCAAGTTCTGTCCCGTCAGGGCTCTGCCACTGTTCCCAGAGTCCCGCCATCGCAAACAGGGGTTCCTCGCGTAGCCGCACACACATTGCCTGTCGGGAACGGTTTCCGGTGCTCTTCCATTCATAAAATCCGTTCGCAGGAATCAGACAGCGCCGATATCGAAATGCATTTTTGAACGCCGGTTTCGAGGAGGCGGTTTCAGATCGCGCATTGATCATCGCCTGTCCGGGAGCCGGGTCTTTAAACCAGCCGGGAATGAATCCCCATTGAAAATGTCGAACCTGGTACTCGCGCTGATTTTGAACGACGGCCATGACAGGCTGTGAAGGAGCGATATTATAACGCGGGGTCATCCGTGGAAACGTCACCAGCTGAAACAGCCGCGAGATTTCTTCATCTGGTGAAAACAGAAAAAATCGGGCACACATAATCGACATGAACCTTCATTTGTTTCGAGAGAACAATATGATACTGTTTCAGAGAGCCTGAGCTGTCAGTCATTTTATATGAAGTGAATAAGAAATACTATCTACCTGTGACATCGGTCCCCCCGACTGATCCGTGCAGAAAGGAAGAGAGGCCATGAGCCCGTTACGAACAATTGGAAATACTGAAATCCAAATCACACCCATCGCAATGGGTTGCTGGCCAATTTCAGGAGTCACCAGCGTGGATGTCACGGAACAGGCCAGTCTGGCTACACTGAATGCTGCATTTGAATCCGGAATTAATTTTTTTGACACTGCGTATTGCTATGGCTATGAGGGAGAAAGCGAACGGCTGATAGCACAGGCATTAGGCGACAGAAGAGATCAGATTGTGATTGCGACCAAAGGTGGTATTCACTGGCAGGATAAAAAACAGGTGCGCGATGCGTCTCCATCCCGGCTCAGGCAGGAGTGTGATGAAAGCCTGCAGAGGCTGAACACTGATCGTGTTGAGCTGTACTATCTGCATGGTCCCGACCCTGAAATCCCGGTCAGTGAATCAGCGGGAGCATTCCGGGAATTAATGGCCGCAGGAAAAATTCTGTCAGTAGGCGTTTCCAATTTCACTCTGGAACAGCTCCAGGAGTTTGCCAGCGTCTGTCCCATTTCAGCTTACCAGCCCCGCTACAATATGCTGCAGCGGGATATCGAGAAAGACCGGCTGCCGTGGTGCATTGAGAACAACGTCTCGGTAATGGCTTACTGGCCTTTAATGAAAGGACTGCTGGCGGGTAAACTTCCGCGAGATCATCAATTCGCACCGGAAGATGGACGGCAGAAATATCCCATGTTCCACGGAGAAGAGTGGGAGAAAAATCAGGACTTTCTTGATGTCCTGCGGGAACTGGCAACAGAGATGAATCGAACGGTGGCTCAAATTGTCGTTCGCTGGACCATTCAGCAGGCTGGTATTACCTGTGCCTTATGTGGTGCAAAACGTCCCGAACAGATCAAAGAAAATGCAGAAGCACTGGCGTTCGAGTTATCTGAACCCCAACTGGAATCCATTAATTGTGCAATTGAAAAGCGAGGCACGATTCTTTCATGAGATGTGCATTCGCACTGCTTTAAGGCAGAGTTAAACCTTCACGAATCGAATAACGAGCCAGTTCGACACGATCATGAATTCCCAGCTTATGCATGATTCGATATTTGTGGCTGTCAATCGATTTTTCCGAGAGATGCATGGAGCGAGCAACTTCTTTCACGCTCTTCCCCCTGGCCAGATGCCTCAGAACTTCAATCTGTCGGGAAGTCAGAGAGGTCAGCATGCTTTTTGACTGGATGGAATACCGGTCTTTCTTGTGATCGAAGATCAGTCGCTCCTGGACCGATTGAGAAAAACAGTACTCTCCGCGAGAGGCCTTTTTGATGGCATGAATCAATGATTCAACCGGCTCCCCTTTGAGTAAGTATCCTTTGGCATTTACTCTCAAAGCCAGCTCGATGAAAATATCTGACAGATAACCTGTCAGAAAGATCATTTTTGTATTTTTCAGTCGAGAAGAAATCTCTTCGGCAATATCAAATGACCCACGTCCAGGCAGCTCTACATCTAATATAACAACATCAGGCTCAGTTTCCAGAATCAAAGCCAGCCCCTCATCGGCATTTGTGGCTGTCCCTACGACTTCGATATCCGGATCTCGCTGAAACCTGGAGACGATTGCGTCTACCAGGACCATGTGATCATCGACAAAAACGACTCGAATCAGATCTGTTGAAGTTAGCATGTTGGCTGGCCCCCGGATAATTTGAGAATTTAAAGATATCAATTAACTAAGCGGTTCCATCTCAATTCTACATTTAGTCGTTGTGCTTCTGCTCCTCCAGAACTTTTCTGCATTTCTTTGAAAGCTCGAGCACATCACTGGTAGCGGATTCGATTGGTGAAACTAAATCCCGGAGAACGCCTGCTAGTTCCGATTCAATTTCGTTGGATGACAATCCGTTAAGATAGTCGTGTTGACACTGTAATATTGTTAGAAAATTATTTAATCGGTGACATGTTGAACGAACATCTTGAGCAAAGTCAAAACAGTCCTGATGTGATATCTGACCCATTGACAAGTTGTGCCTTTTTGTTTACGGGCAACTATATATTTATATCAGCATACAACAATGTTGGACTGAATTTGTTTTTCAACATCGCTCTTAGATATGACAAATAAAGTTCAGGGAGTTCATAACCTTAACCTGCTGATAACGAACTGGATCAAACTCAGGTCGAAAATCTCACTGACTGCCAAAATCAAAACTTATGGTAAGCAAAAACAAAATGTTTACTCAACTCTAATTCTTAGATTTTAGAGTATCTTACCTACACTTTTATCGACCATTTCACTCAAGCTTGTGACCGATTCCTTCAGCAGAATAATGGACCATATTGTCTTATATGGGTACACATTTCCATAAACTCTTATAGAGAAACCAGCTAGATTACCTCAAGACTTTCAGGAGGAATTCCCATGTTTTCGAAAACCGATGGTGCCGCGATGAAACCAGCCACTAATTAATTAAGGAGGGATATCCCTTAATTTGGCGTGAATCACCTCCACTACAGTCCCTACAGCCGGAATCCTCAGCAAGCTCAAACAAGCCGAAGAATTATTATTCGGATTATCGTGTTGATATTTTGGCACATGCATTTTTTCGTGATCTATGTTCTAAGTGCACATTTAATTTCGAAGCATCGTTCGTCGTCTGACTGCTGTTGTGTATTTCAGACAACAGAAATGAAAATCCATCGACCTCATGGCTTCTATCAAAATCTCAGAATAACTGAATCACTGAAGTGGAATGATTCTCAGGAAACAGGAATTGGATAATGACGTCAACCAGTATCGCGGGTAAGTCTGAACTCACCGCAGAATTTGTGAATCCCATCATTAGCGCAACGATTTCTGTATTTGAAATGATGCTGGATTGTACGCCAAAACGAACCGGATTGAGCCTGAAACAGGACCTGATTCCACAGCACGAATTGAGTGCCGTCATTGGAATTTCAGGAAAAGCCGCAGGAACGCTTGTCTTAAGTCTTTCCAAAAGCGTCGGCATCGGTGTTCTGGATCGTCTGGTCGGTATTTCCACAAATGAAATCAACGACGAAGTCTGTGATGCAGTCTGCGAATTAGCAAACATGATTGCAGGATCGGCAAAGGCACAGCTGGAACACCTGGAAGCTTCTATCAGCATTCCCAATATTATTACTGGCAAGGGACACACGGTTCATTATCCATCCAATGTCTCTCCCATATGTATCGCTTTTGACTCAGAGATCGGAACCTTTTCTATTGAAGCTGGATTTTCTGATCGCTAAACGACCTGTATAACAAATCGTAATTTTAATCGACCAATCGAATTTAAAGTACATAAAGGCTAATTCCATGAAAGTTTTACTTGTAGATGATTCAGGCACAATGCGGACAATCCAGAAACGATGCTTATCGAAACTGGGGATTGAAGATGTGACAGAAGCAGAAGACGGCGTTCAGGCATTAGAATTGTTTATGGCCTCGAATTTTGACATCGTGTTAAGTGACTGGAACATGCCAAACATGGACGGCCTGCAACTGCTGAAAGAAATTCGTCAGCGAAACAAGGATATCCCGGTCATCATGATTACGACAGAAGCAGAAC
>JAGQQP010000364.1 GCA_020426085.1 Planctomycetaceae bacterium
AATGAGTCAGGTGGTATCCTGGACGACGTGCTGGTGTACCGCTTCTCCGATTTTTATATGCTGGTTGTGAATGCTTCCAATCGTTTGAAAATTGTGGACTGGATTGAGCAGCAGCGCAGCGGCTTTGATGTGCAGATTGAAGATCAGACTCGAGAGAAATTCATGCTGGCCTTACAGGGACCGGAATCTCTGGGAATTCTGAACCCGCTGGCGGAAGCAGAACTGAGCGAAATCAAATATTATTATGGGATTGAAACCAGGGTCATGGGGATTGATGCCCTGGTCAGCCGCACGGGTTACACCGGCGAAGACGGGTTTGAAGTGGTGCTCGACCAGTCAGAGGGAGCGGCACTCTGGGAGCGATTGATCGCCGATGGAGAGTCAGCTGGCTTGATTCCCGCCGGGCTGGGATGCCGGGATACTCTGCGACTGGAAGCAGCAATGCCTTTGTACGGTCATGAACTGGATGAAGCGACGGATCCATTTACCGCCGGCCTGAATTTCGCAGTCAAACTGCAGGCGGCAGATTTCATCGGGAAAGAGGCTCTGATTGCTGCTAAAGCGCGGGATGATCGAAAGGTCCGCATCGGCTTTACCCTCGAAGGAAAGCGGGCAGCCCGTGAAGGTTCACTGCTGTTCTCCGGAGATCAGCAGGTGGGAATTGTTACATCGGGTTCTTTTTCACCCACTCTGGATCTACCGATCGGGATGGCATACGTTGAACCTGGATTCGCCGAAACGGGCCTGATCCTGGAAGCGGATATCCGAGGCACGCGATTTCCTGCAAAAGTGACCGAACTGCCGTTTTATAAACGCGACAGTTAAGAAACTGCAAATGAGTGAACTCTCACAGGGTATCTGCGTGCGCACTTTTGTCGTAGATATCTACTGACTTTGCCCTGTTTCGACGTTAATTCAATCAGGCAGATCGAGATTAATCAGCCTGTTTGGTAACGAGGTCATCGTCGGCAATGACTTCTTTGGCAACGTCCTGCACGAAGTTATCGATCTGCTTCTTTTCTTTGGCTGGCGGTGGTGCACCGGCATTCATGCCCACGCCTGGCTTATAGAAAAAGGATGGAGCCATATCGATGATCGCACCCCAGTAGGTAGTGAAGACGGGATATTTGACATCCGGGTTCTTTTCCTGGTAGTCATCCATCTTCTGTAACAACAGGTTATGAGCGATGCGTGGATGACGGTGGTGCGGACCATGTACAAAGATATCAAAATTGAAGTAGGTGCAGAGCTTCGTAATCAGATTGGAACCGACAACCGTACGGGTTCCCAGCATGGGGTCATAGCTGCTCATCCCCAGATGTTCGGTGAATTTACGGGTGTTCTGATAAATTCCCGCCAGATAATGAGGCAGGAACCAGACTCGCAGCAGGCCCCACAGAGCATCATAATAAGCACACAGACCCAGTACCGAGCCCCAGAACAGAACGATCGCCGCATATTCGTAGCGAATCGTCTGACGCACTTTAGGATCGGTGAGCGGGGAATCTTTGTGCCAGAAGATACGACCATAAATGTAAGGGGCCATAAACAGACCAAGAACGAGGTCGAACCAGATAAAGACTCTGCGGAAACGCAGTGATGTATTCGGGTCGGAGTAAGGCCAGAGTTCCCAGTCACTGGGCTTATTCAGATAGGCGTGATGGCGGATGTGACTTTCCCGGTAAACGGTATAAGGCACAAACATTGCTGTTCCCAGAATTCGTCCCAGCCAGATACTGGCGTTTTTGGAGCCAGAAAGAGTGTGGTGAGAGCATTCGTGAAAACAGCTGGTCCAGCAGAACAGGCAGTAAGAAGTAAACAGTGTCCAGAAAATCTGCCAGCCAATAGCCTGACTTGGCCAGTAGACAGCCAGGCACCAGAGTCCTACTAATCCAAGGGGTAAGAATAAAAAACGAGGAATCGTCGTTTTTTCTTCAAGATCCTTTAATTCCTGCTCAGTAAATTGTGTGACGGACACGTTTCGCTCCGGACTTATGAACTATCAGCACTTTTTCTAATAGATGAATCAAACAGTTGTAAGTAGCAGATAGTGGTTACATTAGATACTGCTGAGAACGCATAAAATGTTACTCCCAGAAAATTGGTGAGTCAACTTATCAGAACTTCGGCCATTTGTTGTGAATACTGTATGATGTCTTATCGTCTAAAAACCTGGTTGCGCTTATTTTTAATTCAGGTAAATTACGATATTTTTATGTATTGGGTATTTTACGATAAATGCATCGGTGTGGGAGTGCGAATTTGACATTTATTTGCAGATTCTCTGGTCGGAATCGCGAAATCAAACCATCTCAGCTTTTTCAGTTCCCTTTTTAGGGGTCGGATGCATAAAATCAATCATTTCAATTTGTTGCGTCAGAGTTTAAATTTTAGTCAGACTCGGGAACTTTCAAACCGATAAAAGTCTTCTATATCTCAGTTGAACCTGCCAGCCAGGTTTTCTAAAACCCGTTTTTGAGTGGAAAATTGATCACAGAGGAGTCGAGTTTTTCAGATGGCCGAATATTCAAATTATCAAAAAGATGTGATCAAACGTTACTACGACAATCGGGATTCGATTGATCAACAGCGACTTTCTGAACTGTGTACCAATCTGTTTCTGACAGAAGGCAAGAAAAAAGCCAAGCTCTGGGAAAAAGCACAGGAACTGATGGAGCGACTCAACGTTCCCGCCTCACGCATTGATCATGTTCTCAAATCAGAAGATCCTGCAGTACTGGCAGAAGTCGTGAAAGATATCGAATCCGGGGTCATCCGTTAAAGTGATTTGAACCCAGGTTCTCGAATGACGCCCCACATGGAACGTGTTAATCGATGGCTTCCTCAAGGGTCGTACAAAGCTCCTGTTGCTGCGGCACAGCGATGTCTTTACTCAGGCTGTGATTGGCCGTCAGTGTGTAAACAGTGGCGGTCAGCGTCATCACAGAAGCCGAGGTATAGAACATCGGGGTAAATCCCCAGCGGTCAATGATGCTTCCCAGAATGGGGGCAAAAATGATGGCACCTGCATCAAAAAAGCCGAGTACGATTGTGGTTCCCGTTCCCCGGTAGTGGCGGGGAAATGATTCGGTTCCCAGTGAAACAACTGCCGGGAAGAGCAGGGCGTGCCCAAAACCACACAGGATGGAAGGCCCGATCAACTGCCATTCCTGAGTAATGGACGGCAGAATCGTGTGACCGATGGCGTGCCCCATCAATCCGAGGGTGATCATTTTATTTCGGCCTACGGTTTCGCCCCAGCGCCTCGTCATGATGCGAATGAAAAACGCAGAGACCGCATAACCGGCGAAGAAGGTACCGATCCCGCCGAGATCTTTCTCGGAAACAAACCGTGTCAAAAAGACGCTGATCACGGTAAAACTGAGTCCCATCATGATGGCCACGACGACGACCTGACCGGGCCAGTAACGGAATAACAGCTGATGGGCGGCCGGTGTGACCTTGGGTCTGCGGTGAATGTCATTACTGGTGACATATATCACGATCGCGAAGTAACAGAGGCCCAGAAAAGCCGGGATACCGAACAACGCATAAAACTGGGCATTTCCAGGGGGAAACGAGCGAAGCATCCAGTCACTGGTCTGGGTTCCCAGGATCATGCCCACAAATCCACTGCTGCCGAGACTGCCAATGACTTCTGTACGTCGGTGCTGCGGAACTTTCTGCTGGATATGGACCACAGAGCAGGTAAACATTCCGGCAATGCCTGTGGCAAAGCACATGCGTAAGGCAAATATTTCCCAACCCAGAGACCTGCAGATTGTCATGCCTCCAGCACCGACAACAAAGATCAAGGCAGAGAGAGCCCAGAGAAGACGGACTCCGTAACGATCAATGCCCTGTCCCAGAAAGAAGCGGGCAATCAGAGCGACGAAGACACCACAACCAACGATATCGCCGACCAGCTCTTCAGTTCCCCCGAGATAGGTGATTAGATCTGCAAAGCGGAACGTGATGGCGTTTGCTGTAACCAGCATGACATTTGCCAGATAGCACAGCCAGAACAACCGATTGTATATGGGTTCCTCTTCATCGGTGGGAATAATGGGGGTAATAGACATTTGATTGATTAGTGTTAGGACATATTGACGTATTCAGGACCAGAAAGTTCTGGTTACTGCCAGTGTCTGCCTGCATCTTCGAAAACAGAAACCCTGACCGGCGGGATCGAATCTCATGACTGTTGTCTATTTCGTAAGTGAGGCAGCAGGCGGGTACATAAGACTGGACACAAACAGGCGAAACAAGTTCGTCATCCAGGGAGGGATAAGAGCCTCTCGTTCAACAAACTGACACTTGTGAGGAAAGTGCCCTGAACCCTTTGAGATTATTTTAGCAGAACGGCGGGGATTCGTCTAAGGGGGAAAACAGAAAGTTGGCAGGTCCGGAGCGCGAATCGGCTGAAAACAGGCGGATTACAGCTGTATTAATAGTTCGTGAAGGCCGTTCCTCCCTGAATTTCGAGGGTTTAGCCACCGAAGGCACTATATCGGCGAATGCCTCGCTGAAAGGCAATGCGATTCAGAGAAAACAGGACGATGATCCAGACGACTTCGATAGACAATTCGAAAATCAGTTCCTGATGGGTATATTTACCCAGGATGACCGTTCCCGGGAAATAGGCCAGGTACTTGAAAGGGAGCATCTGCATCCAGCTGCTCAAGGGTTCCGGAAACAGGTCGAGGGGAATCATGTGCCCGGAAAGAAAGTAGTTCAGCATCATATAGATAAAGATCAGCGAACTGACTTCCAGAAACCAGAATGCAATCAGGCCGATCAGAGATTCGATTAAAAAGCCGACGAGAAAAGCCATCAACAGAGATACGACCCAGGCGGTAATCGTAAATGCATCAGGCCAGCCGCTAAAGTATTCGCGGCAGAGATAGAAGAGCAGAATGAACGGGCCGATAG